>JBFEWA010000222.1:0-5625 GCA_041546605.1 Bermanella sp. | reverse complement strand
CAAGGGGTTACGTGATATTGTTTTTCGTAACCGCCAATGGTGTTGACCTCGATGATGCCTTTTACCAACGCCAATTGCGGTTTTATGATCCAGTCTTGTATTTCCCTTAGTGCGATAATGTCGTAAGGCTCGCCATTTTTTTGTAATGCACCGCTTTTGGCTTGGATGCTATACATAAAAATTTCACCCAAACCTGTGGCGATGGGGCCCATGGAGGCTTCGATACCGGCAGGTAATTGTTGATTCACCGAGCTTAAGCGTTGATCAATCAAATTACGTGCGAAATAAATATCCGTACCTTCTTCAAATACCAAGGTCACTTGGGATAAACCATAGCGAGAGAGAGAGCGGCTGTAAGACAAATTAGGCAGGCCAGCAAACGCAGTTTCCACGTTAAAGGTAATGCGTTGTTCCACTTCTAATGGGGAATAGCCTGGTGCTTGGGTGTTGATTTGCACCTGTACATTGGTGATGTCGGGCACTGCATCAATGGGTAGTTTTTGATAATGGTAAAAGCCGGTACCCATAATCAGTACCGCCATTAATAGCATTAACCAGCGTCGCTCAATGGAGAGGCGCAAAATGGATTCAATCATGATGCTCTCCTAGTGAACGTGTTCGGCGCCAGATTTTTCAAAATCGGCTTTAATAACGTAACTGTTATTCACAACCACTTCATCGCCGGCTTCAATACCGGATAATACTTCACTGTATTGAGTATCTTGTAAGCCGATGACTATGGGTTTTGCTACATAGGCATTGCCTTGTTTTACAAAGACAACGGTTTTGCCTTCTAAGGTTTGTAGTGCTTGATTGGCCACTCGCAATGACACATTTTTTTCTTGAGTGATCACATCGGCTTTCAACACAATGCCAGCGCTCCAACCGTGATCGTGGTTGTCTAGGCGCACGCGCGCCAAACTGTAAGGGGCATCATTTGGGCTGGGGATAATATGCGCAATGGTGAAACGTTCGTTGTCTATGATGAGATGTTGTCCGGCTTTTACTGTACGCATGTGCGCTGGGAGTATTTTAAATTCTGCCCATAAAATGGCATCGTTAAATAAAGTGAAAAGGGGCTGGTCTTGGGTGAGTTCCCCAGGATTGGCATGGCGATCAGTAATCATGCCGGAGAACGGCGCTTTTACAATGTATGGATGCAAGCTTTGGTTGGATTCAATGCGCGCAAGGGCTTGGCCTTTCTTAACGCTGTCGCCAATATTCACATTGACCTGCATGATGGTGCCAGCAAAACGCGCACCTATGTGACTGATTTGCGTGGCATCATTAACCACCTTGCCATATAAGCGTTCGCTATGAGCAATCTTGCCTGAGCTTACAATAGCCGTGGTGATCTTCGATTGTGCTGCTGTGGCAGGATCTAGAGTGATGCTGTCATTGTGTCCATGCTCATCTTGCTGTTCATGATCATCATGATGAGAGGCGTGTGATTGTTCTGCCGTGTTTTGCTCTTCAAGTTCATGTCCATGCCCATGGTCAGGGCCTGCAATACTCAATAATGAAAAATTGGTGCCCAGTACAAAAGCCAAAACCTTTGTGCCAAGGGTTAGCGTGTGCCATTTTTTGGCACGTAAATAAAACGCAAACATAAATATTCCTGTGAATTCGATGAATAAAAAAATCTGAAATCGAATCAAGCCCGCGGTGGGCGATACAGGGATTGCACTTGTTGAGTTAATGAAAGAGGTTGATGGTAGCTGTGTTGGAGACTGCGCCCATAGAGGGACGCGTTATGCACATAGGAGGCAATAAAACTGAAATGAGCTCCATGACAATGGCAACAATGATGGCAGTCATATTGGCTTGCATCTGTCAGCGATGCCGCTTCAGGGTGGATGTCTGGCGATGAATGAGGTTGTGCATGCTCATGCTCAAACGTTAGATGTTCCATCCCACTTTGATGGGCACTGTGTACATCTGCCATGGCACCTACCGACTGCAATGCAATCAGTATGATCATAAGCCATGGGATGCTGCGCTTCATCATGGTGGGTTGCGAACCTTTGAATACGGGTGGCAATGGTAACGAAAAATGCCCGCCTAAGACAGAACACTGGCTTAGGCGGTAAAGATGAACACTCAATCTTGAGGGTTATGACGCTGCAATTGGCGATTAAGTTCCGCTTCCATGGCCATTGGCGACTGCGTATTTTTTGCTAGCAGGCGATACATGACCGGCACAATGATGAGGGTGAACACAGTGGAGGCTAAAATACCGCTGAGTACCACGATACCGATCACTGTGCGAGTCTCAGAGCCAGCCCCAAAGGATAAGATCAAGGGCACGGCACCAAAGGCCGTGGTGATGGCGGTCATGAGGATTGGGCGTAAGCGTATGGTGGCGGCTTCGATAATGGCTGCTTCAAACGCCACCCCTTGATCTCGCAGTTGGTTGCAAAATTCTACAATGAGTATGCCGTTTTTGGCGGTGAGTCCCACTAACATGATAAGACCAATCTGCGAGTAGATATTCAAAGACTGGCCAAACACATACAAGCCAATCAAGGCGCCGATCATGGCCATGGGTACGGTGAGCATGATCACCAAGGGATGAATGTAGCTTTCAAATTGGGCCGCTAACACTAAGAACACCACCACTAGAGCCAGGGCAAAAATAAAGTAAATGGATTGCCCGCTGGTTTGTAAATCTTGTGATTGGCCTTTGTAACTGATGACGGCTTCGGCGGGTAAATAGGTGCGCGCTAGATCATTTAAATAATCCAATGCTTCACCCAAGGTGTAACCCTCGGCTAGGTTGGCTTCGATGGTGATGGCACGAATGCGATTGTAACGGTTTAAGGTATTGGCATCGGCGCGTTCACTGATGCTCACCAAGTTAGCCAATGGAATGAGCTGATCTTGATAACGGGAACGCACGTAAATGTTTTTCATATCCAGTGGGGTGTTTTGTAAGGAGCGTTCCCCTTCTAAAATCACATCGTATTCTTCGCCACGATCCAAAAAGGTGGTGACTCGACGGGAGCCTTGCAGCGCCGCCAAGGTGTTGCCGATCTCTTCGGCGCTGACCCCTAAGTCAGCTGCCCGTTGGGTGTCGATATTAATTAACACTTGGGGTTTGCTTTCTTTGTAGTCGTGATCCAAACCAATGAGTTTTGGATTCTCAGCGGCTTTTTCTAACAAGATGTCACGCCAACTGGCCAGTTGTTCATAGTTGCTGCCACCAATGACAAATTGCACGGGTTTACCTAAACCGCGACCTAACGCCTGACGCATGATGGCAAAGGCACGCACACCGGCAAGATCACTTAGTTGTTTATTGATGCGACCAATGACGGCATCGGCTGGCGGGCGTTCACTCCAATCTTCTAGCACCACGATAACAAAGCCACCGGAATAATCGGCGCTGGTGCCAAAGCTGCGTGGTGTGCGCACCAGCAAACGTTTCACAATGCCTTCGTCCACCATGGGCATGAGGCGTTGTTCAATTTCATCCATGTAGGCTTTGGAATAGTCGTAACTGGAGCCTTCTGGTGCCGAGACTAAAACGAAAAACGCACCGCGGTCTTCTTTGGGTGTGAACTCGGAGGGGATGTGATTAAACAACCAAGCGCAACTTAACAAAGCAACGGCCAGCATAATAAGAGTGCGTTTAGGAGCGTTTAAAGCGTGGGATAAATAGTCTTTATATTGTTCGCGTAATTTATCCAGCACAGCGTCGGTTTTTTGCGTGAGGATATTAGGTTGTTCGTTGGCGTGTAATAAACGCGAACACATCATGGGGGATAGGGACAGGGCCACTAAAGATGAGAACCCCACAGCAGCGGACATGGCCACGGCGAATTCGGTGAAGAGCTTCCCTAGATCCCCCTCTAAAAAGATGATGGGTAAGAACACAGAAATTAACACTGCGGTGGTGGCTAATACCGCGAAAGAAACTTGTCTTGCGCCTAAGAATGCCGCCACCAGTGGAGGCTCGCCTTCGTCGATACGGCGGTGAATGTTCTCTAGCATGACAATGGCATCATCCACCACCATGCCGATGGCCAAAATAAGCGCTAACAGGGTGAGCAAGTTAATGGTGAAACCCAGCATGTATAAAATCACAAACGTGCCCATTAATGACACGGGTACGGTAATAGCGGGGATGAGTGTGGCGCGCACATTGCCCAAGAAAATGTAGATCACCAAAATCACCAACGCCATGGCGATGAATAAGGTTTGATACACCTCTTTAATGGATTGCTCGATAAACACTGAGCTGTCGTAACTGTTTAATAACTGCATGCCCTCAGGCAATTCGGGATTAATGTGGTTTAATAACGCGCGCGCTTTGCGGGCCACATCTAAGGTGTTAGCGGTACTTTGTTTGGTGATGCCAATGCCCACCATGGGCACGCCATTACCGCGAAAGGATTTACGATGTTCTTCTGCGGCTAATTCAACCCGGGCCACGTCTTTTAAGCGCACAGGGTAATCCGTGTTGCTGCGAATCACTAATTGCCCAACCTGTTCAGGAGTTGGATAGGCCCGTTCTAAGCGCACGGTGAATTGGCGTTGATCGGATTCGATGCTTCCAGCGGGTAATTCAATATTTTCACGGCGTAGGGCATCTTCAATGTCACTGATGGTCATTTTGCGTGCCGCTAAGGCTTTACGATCAATCCACACGCGTAAAGCATAATCCAAACCGCCACCCACACGCACACGAGCGACGCCATCTAATACACTGAAGCGATCAATCAAATACCGATTGGCGTAGTCGGTGAGCTCCAATAACTCCATACGATCACTGACTAGGTTGAACCACATGATGGTGTCGTCATCGGCACCGGCTTTGGTGACCTCTGGTGGATCGGCGTCGTCGGGTAAGTTATTTAAAACCCGAGAGACACGATCGCGCACATCATTGGCGGCACTGTCGATGTCGCGGGAAATATTAAACTCAATGGAAATGCGCGAGCGGCCATCTTCGCTAGAAGAAATGATATTTTTTATGCCTTCGATGCCGGAGATGCGATCTTCAATTACCTGTGTGATGCGCTGCTCCACAATGGCCGCGGCGGCACCTGTGTAGTTGGTAGACACACTTACCACAGGGGCGTCGATGTCTGGGTATTCGCGCAAGGGCAATTTATCAAACGACACGAGCCCAAAGGCGAGAATTAATAAACTGATAACCGAAGCCAGAACCGGGCGTTTAACGGAAAGATCGGTAATGATCATGCTTGCTCTCCGCGCCAGTCTTCCGTTTGTATTTCTACTTTACTGCCGGGTTTCACTTTGAGTAAACCTTGCCAAATGACGTTGTCGCCTGCTTGTAATCCTTCGATGACTTCCACTTGACCGTTTTGGCGTACGCCAATTTTGATGCTTTGTTCGGTCACCGTCATGTCATTGCCTACCTTATACACAAGGTGTTGGTTGGCGCGCATGAATACGCTTTCTTCTGGCAGCATTAAGGCAGAACGCTGGTTATCGATGACATCTAAGGTTAACAACATGCCTGGGCGTAATAGGCTGTCTTGATTGTCAATTTTGGCGCGCACTTTGATGCTGCGCGTATCTGGGTTGACGCGTGAATCCAGAGAGATAATTTCGCCATTAAAGGTACGCTCAGGATAGGCCACGCTGCGTGCACTTAAT
>JBFEWA010000207.1:0-6011 GCA_041546605.1 Bermanella sp. | reverse complement strand
CTAGGATCAAACTGAGTATTAGTTTTCCCCAATTGCTCATAAAAGTTTTTAACCGCGGCAATGGGCATGGGCTTGCCCATAAGCACATCAGATTGCGGAATGTGTGTTGCCACCTGATTTAAAAAGGGTTGATGAAACACCATGAGCTTTTGGGTGTTGGCTTGCGCCATGGTCCATTTGAGCATCTCGATGGACGGCAAGGATTTGGCCACAATACGATAATCGAAGCGGTCTTTAAGGTGTCCCGTTAAGGTTTGAATGTTTTGAGCCATAACGGTTTTATCCACCACCAGCGACGGCTTGGCCACACCTGTTTGTTTTAAGGCTTGGCTCATGGCTTGAAAATATTCGTTATGGCCACTGGCCCCTTTGTCTGCTGGGCGCAACCATGCCACTCCACCGACTGCCCCTAAAGCAAGCGAGCCTTTAATTAATGTGCGACGTGACAGCCCTTTTTTTGTTTGATCCGACATACGCAACCTTTTTTATTATTGGAAGATGGAGGCTAAGTAAGGATTCAAGAAACGACCTTGTGGGTCCAACTGGTGTCGAACCTCTTTAAAGTCATTCCAATGAGCATAGTGAGCCGCGAACTGCTGCTGATTCATGGTGTTTAATTTGCCCCAATGGGGGCGCCCCTGATACTTCTGCATGATGGGCTCAATGGCGGCAAACATGGCGTGGTAGTCTTCCTTGTGGAATCTGTGTACGGCAATGGATGCCGTCTCGCGGCCATTGAATGGGCTCAACCAAATGTCATCGCTCTTAATAAAACGCACTTCAAATGGAAAGAACACTTCTGGGAACTGGGTTTCCACCACGCTGCGAATCTCTTTAAACGCAGCGATGACGTTTTCTCGCGGTAAGTGGTACTCCATTTCGTTAAAACGCACGTTACGTTCGCTGGCGTAGTTCTGCCAGCTGTTGGCCACGGTCACTTCTTTTGGCAGGGTTTTCATGTAGGTACCCAATACCAGTTCTCGCAGCTTCGGGCTCCAACTAAGTAAATCGCGGGCGGTTTTTAAGTCTTCTGCCCCGTCGTTTTGATCCAGTTTTTCAGTTGCGGTCACAGGCTCGTCTGTGATGTTTTGCACATCAATAAAGCCCATGCCGGTAAACGGAATAAAATAAAATTCAAAGTTACGATTGTTACTGGCGAGGGTTTCGGCGTTTTCTAAAATTTCTTCAATGGGTAGCCAGGTGGTTTCCCGTTTCAGTTTATACAAGCCCTGATTTTGGAACGTCACTTGCGAGACAATCCCCAGAGCCCCTAAATTAACGCGAGCAGCATTAAAAACATCAGGATTTTTCGTGGCGCTGCATTCAATAATGTCGCCGCTGGCGGTCACCAATTGCAACCCGGCCACATAGTTAGACATACAGGTTAAGTCTTGCCCTGTGCCATGGGTGGCGGTGGCAATGGCCCCTGCCACGCTTTGCTCATCTATGTCTGGCATGTTGTACAAGGCCTGCCCTTGTTGTGCTAAAGGCTCCCCAAGCTCCCCTAAGCGGGTACCGGCCCATACAGTGGCTTGTTGGTTTTCGGTATCGGTTTTGACTAAGCCACTTAAGCGACTCAAAGAAACAATGGTGTCATCGGTGGGCACCAAGGGCATAAAAGAATGGCCTGAACCCACAGGGCGAATAATGCCCTTGGCTTCACTTAATAGTGTTTGTAAATCCCCAAGAGTGGCAGGTGCACTGCGTTGATTGGGGTAACACACTTGCGAGCCTGACCAGTTGCGCCAAGGCAAAGCAGCACTGCCGCTGGCAAGTAAAGAAGTAGGCGCGGCCATGACGGCTGCGGCGCCCATAAGTTGCTGTAAGAAGGTGCGACGAGTTTGCATAATAATTTAGGCTTAAATGTGAGCGTATGATTTCTTGTTATTTTTGTGTTTGTGCCATGAATTCAATTAAGGCATTGAATTGATTGGCATCACAATCCATGCACAAACCAAACGGTGGCATGCCGCCAAAACCATTGACCACGTTTTCAAGTAAAACGTCTTGGCCTTTTTGTAAGCGCAATGACCAAGCGTGCACGTCACCGGTTAAGGGCGCACCTGTGCTTTCTAAGATATGGCAGTTACGGCAACTGCGTTGGTAAATCTCATTTAATTGCGGGTCAGATGGTTGCAAGATTTGAGCAGTGGCCAATTTCTCTGCCATGCTTGGGCCGGTATCACAGGCAGTAAGCACAAGCATAAAGCAGCCGATTAAGGGCAAACGAAACATAAACATTCCTTTATTATGATTATTTTCGTTAAGAATGCAGGTGACAGGCAAAAGGGTCAATTTGAAATCTGGCCAAATTAAACATTAATCCAGTTTTTTAGGTATCACGATTTGGATACTAAACCCCTGCCCTTTGATGGGGAAAAACAAGCGCCCTTTTAACGCCTGACATGCTAGGTTGTAGACCATGTACAAGCCCAAGCCAATATGACCATCTGGGCCTTTTTAGTGGTAAAGAAAGGCTTACACAGGTTTTTCACCCACTCTTTTTTAATGCCCACGCCATTATCGGTAAAGCTAATAGAGAGATAGTCCTTATTTTCCTCTTTGACACTGATATGAATCATAGGCGTTTGCCCATCATCGGCATGGCTGTGGTTCAGCGCATTATCAATCAGCTGCTCAAAAATTGAATTCATGGCTGATTTAAACGTATAGACCTGAATATTTGGGTCGCAGTCAATTTCCACTCGCCAACCTGCCATACGCCAACGCTGCGCATTAATGACATTTTCGATCATATCCAGCATCACAATATGACTGGCTTTTAAACCAATGTGCCAAGAGGACACTTCTCTAAAGCGCTTCACCACCTTGGTGATGCGTTTTTGGTTGTTAGCTATCAAGCTTAAGGACTGGCTAACCAAGGCCACAAACTTTTCATAATCCGTTATTTTCACTTCGCTTAACTGCTGTAGCTTTTCAATATCCGTAAGCCCTTCGCGTATAAACGAGGTGGTGGCCACATTGCTGCCCAGTGGCATATTAATTTCTTTTGCGATACCCAGCGAGAATTGCTCCATGATACTCAAGCGCTCTTGGTCCAACTCCGCTTGCAGCTTTTCAGCAAGCTTACGCCCAGTAATATCTTGCACAGTTCCTTCAAATCCAGATTCTTTTGCTGACTGAAAGTAACGCAAGCTGATGCTAATCCAGCGCTCTTCACCGTTTGCATTATTAATGAGCAATTCATTGTCGTTACTGTGACCATGTTTGCGTGCATGGCGTACCATGGATTGAAATTCATCAAAATTGGAGCGCAAGTATTCACGAATATCAGTCACTTTTTCTAACATTTCTGAACGATGTTCAAATCCGAAAATCTTAGCGCAGGCGCGATTGACACTGGTAAGACTATAAAATTGATTAGACTGAAAATTACCGATAGGCGCATTCTCATACAGATTTTGATATTTCTGTAATGCCAACAAATGCTCATCTTTACTTTTGATTAATTCTCTTTCTGCTTTGCGGCGCTCTTTATTGGAAGAGGCAATACGATCTGCCAGCGAAAACGCTAAAAATAAAACTTCTAACATGGAGCCAAATACATAGCCGTACACACTAATCCAATTGGTTTCACCTATGCCTAAACCACGGAAATTAAGCAGTAAAATCCCTCCTAAAAATACCGCCCATGCACATGTGAAATACCGCGCTGGCGTAAAACCTTTGAACCAAAGGTATGCACCGGAAAACAACCCTGAAAAAATCGCAATCACACCAGTTACCACAATAACCGGCGTCATGGTGCTGTAATCTGAAATGAACAGCCCTAGCACATTGAGAACAACAATACCGCGCAGAACAAGAAAATATCGATGCAAATATCCACTGGTACTCTTTAATTGCAAAAAGTGCGACATGAAGGTCATGACCGCTATTTGATACAAAGAGTAAGCAAGCGGAAAACTATAGAGGTTAATTTCTGGGGTTTTCGGCCACAACCAAGAGAAGCCACGACCATCAAAACATAACTGTAAAAGAAAAAAGGCAGAAACCGTCAAAACGTAATATAAGTAACCCTTCTCACGAATGACCAAATAAATAAACAAATGATACAGCGCCATCACCAATAAGATGCCGTAATAAGCCCCATAGATGGTTTGTTCCAGTACTAGATGTTCAGCATAGTCCAACTGCGCCCACCACTTGATGGGGAGCATCATGGTGCCTTGAGTTTCGATACGAGCGATTAAGCGATAATAGGCTGGTTTTTCCGTGGTCATGCCCAGAATAAAATCCGGTACCTTCACGATACGCTGATCAAAGTTACGCGCATCCCCCGAATGCAGGCTCTCGATGAGCTGATCCCCTTTGAAGAGATAGACGTCTAAATAATCCAACAAAGGATAAGGGATTTGCATCACCCAATCTCCAGGACGGTAGATTTGGACATTTTGCATGACCCAGATGGTGTCATTGGAGTAGCCAAAATTCAGCTCCCCGTCCGTGGCATGCCACTGGGCCTCTTCTAAGACCTCGCTCACGCTATAGGCATGATCCGTGGGCTCAACCCAATAATACAACTTAGAGGCAGTTAACCCCGGTAAACTCTGCTCTGTAGCCCATGATCCACCATGAACCAGCAGGATTAAAATAAGAAAAAGGTATTTCAAGATTCTGTATCCAACATTCCCATTTTATAAGCTTAGCAGCATTGAAAAAGTCGGCACTGGGATATATGTTTAATAGACAACAGTGGCCACATCTGACCCTCATCATAAAACGCGCCATATCGTAAACCTATGGTTTAGCTGATGGTTAAACAGGATGAGCAAGGGGAGCGATTCAGGTGCTAGGTCCTGCTAAAAAACGTCATATCTTAATATGGCCTCTGGCTTGTCATTCCTTTGCCCACTGTCCCATAGACAGAAGCTTTGGCCCAAGTCAGTTAATTGATACGTGCGATGCAATCGTCAGCGAAGCTGAAATAGCCTCAAGGCTAGGCATTGCCAATGTGATACCTCGCTCCCCTCCTTTGATACGGGCAGAACCGTAGGTTCTCTGCTAGGCTGAATATATGTTTGAGCAGGGATGAAATATGCCTAAATCATCAGCAGAAGCTAGATCTGAAAAGAATGCATTTCAAAGCCTAAGTAGCACCACAAAAGCGCTTATCAAATTTATTGGCTTTATTTTTTTAGTGATTATTGTGGGGTTGGTGTATCACTTCAATACAGATCAAAGTATTGAGAGTACACAAAAATTCTTTGAACAGCGTAAGCAATTTCAGGAATATCACGAATACAAAAAAGATGAAGATAGCGCGAAAAAAAAAGCCGAGCGTAATATCTTCTTACAAGATTAAAGCCGCGCTAAGAGCGGCTTATTCATAGAACTCCACACCCTTTTTTAAGGCTTCTGACGCATTAACCCTTCTTGCGCCACACTCATCATTAATTGCCCGTCTTGATGATAAATATGCCCGATATTTAAGCCTCGCCCCCCCGATGCCACTGGGCTGCTCATGCTGTAGAGCATCCAGTCATCTACACGCGGTTGATGGTGGAACCAAATAGCATGATCCAAGCTGGCCACCTGCATGCCTTTAGTGGCAAAGGATACCCCGTGAGGCTGCAACGCAGTGCCCACTAGGTGAAAGTCGGAGCTGTAGGCCAATAACGAGTAATGCAAGGCCACATCTTGTTTGGTCCAGTCATTAATCGGCTTAAACCACACGTCTTTTTGCGGGTCACGCTTGTCTGGCATGAAGATATTAATGGGATTGAGTGGGCGACTTTCCACGGGTTTATCTGAGGTGTATTTGTCACGCACCGTCTCTGGGATCATGTCCGCAAACTTACGGGTGATTTCCAATTGCGACATGATGCCATCTGGGCCTTTCACCTCGGGCATGGGCATTTGATGTTCAAAGCCCGCCTCTGGCAACTGGAAACTGGTATTTTGTGTCAGGATAATCTTGCCATCTTGGATGGCATCCACCCGAAGTGAGGCAAAACTGCGCCCTTTTCTGAGCACTTCGACTTTATAGT
>JBFEWA010000317.1:0-3920 GCA_041546605.1 Bermanella sp. | reverse complement strand
CCTGTGGTGACAGGCCCAATCATTATGATCATAGGTTTAGGCTTAGCGCCGATTGCGGTAAACATGGCCATGGGTAAAACCGGCGACGGTGCCGCGCAACTGTTCCCATACGGCGAAGCGTTAATCGTATCCATGGCGGCACTGGTTACCACACTCATTGTGGCTGTGTACGCCAAAGGCATTTTCCGTTTGGTGCCCATTTTAGCGGGTGTGGCCGTGGGGTATTTGGTTGCCAGTCTAAGTGGCATGGTGGACATGACCACGGTGAACCAATCCGATTGGATTGCGATGCCAAATTTCATCACGCCAGAATTTAATCTAGCCGCCATTTTATTTATGTTGCCAGTGGCCATTGCACCGGCCATTGAACACGTGGGTGACGTGCTAGCCATTAGCAGTGTGACGGGTAAAAACTATGTAGAAAAACCGGGTCTACACCGCACCTTATTAGGTGATGGTTTAGCGACTTCTGCCGCTTCTATGTTTGGTGGACCACCAAATACCACTTACTCAGAAGTGACTGGTGCGGTTATGCTGACTCGCGCCTTTAACCCAGTGGTGATGACGTGGGCGGCAGGTATTGCAATCCTGTTAGCGTTTATTGCGAAATTTGGTGTGCTACTGCAAACCATTCCAGCCCCAGTTATGGGCGGTATCTTAATTCTGCTGTTCGGCTCCATCGCTGCGGTGGGCATGAATATTTTGATTAAATCTAAAGTGGATTTAAATGCCCGTCGTAACCTTGTGATTGTCTCCACCACCTTAGTATTTGGTATTGGCGGCATGGCATTCACTTTCGGAGATTTTAGCCTGCAAGGTGTGAGCTTATGTGGTTTGGTTGCCATTGCTCTTAACTTAATTCTGCCTCATGAAAAAGACACAGTGGATGACTTACATGAAGAGCAAGAGTTGGTTGAAAAGTTAGTGGAAGATCATGACTAAATGATTCCCCTTAATTAAACAAAAAAAGCCGCTTATGAGAGTAAGCGGCTTTTTTTGTGTTAAAGAAGGGTGAGGGCGAATAATTAAGCCGTTTGCCCTGTACCCAATGTACTAGCTTCGCTCGTCGTGAATGCTAAGCAGCGAGATTGAGCCAGACCTGAGCTTGTCGATAATTTAAACCGTTTGACCTGTTCCCAATGTACTCGTTTCGCTCGCGGGGCATGCTAAGCAGCGAGATTGAGCCAGACCTGAGCTTGTCGGATAACTTAAACCGTTCGCACTGAGCGCGAGGAACGAGCAGTCGAAGTGTGGCTCAAATAATCACGGATTTGGTTTAAAAAGGGCTTCTAGTCATAAAAATACCAAATTCTAATGTGCTGTTTAGATGTCAGTGTATTTTTCGGAATGCTAAGATATGTTGAATAAATGGTGAATTAATAAGAAGAAATTGCTTGTTTTGGCTGGAGTGATTTAAAAAAACGGTGCAAAATCAGTTAAATACGAACATGCGTTTAGAAATAACAGGCGCCTGTTATTACCAATATACCGTGCATGCGTGTTTTTCCCGCTAGATTTGAAATGGACTTCAAAGAAATGTCTTTCACTTCAAATATTTACCGCCGGAAATGCTGCTGTCTAACAATGTGTAAACGCGCATGCGCACGATTAAAATGTTATGCAAATAGAGAAATTATGTGCTGCTAATATCAATGATATTCATTTTAACGCTATTTTTATCAACGTCTCGCTTAGCTTTCGCTGGATTTCCTATGCCAGATAGCCTATTCGTACTAATAGTCATAGTATTTTCAACGGCCACATTTTTGATGATAGCTAGATTGACTCGTGATAAGAAAGATAATTCAAATAGATCAAAGTGGGTAGCAAGAGGGGCTGGAATAGGTTCTATTATTGGTGCACCTTTGTTGTATTTTTTAAGCATCGAGCTATCAGTAGATTTACTAAGTTATTTTTTTGCGTGTGCGTCTGGATTGTTTCTTTCAGTTTTAATAAATAATCTTTTTCTGAATTGCAAAAATGCATAACAAAGCCAGCCAATTCGCCAGCAAGCTGGCTGGACTCGTTTCACTCGCCTTTGCTGGCAGGCGTTATCTTTTTAAGGAGGACTTGTGACTAAGGAAGTTGTAGCTAACACTTCGGAACTTGCCGCTTGGTTTAGCCCAGCATTAGTTATTCCGGCAATAGGATTGTTGTTAGCATCTGTTGTTGTTCCACTTCTACTCCATTATTTAAAGGGAAGAAGGGATAAGAAAGATAAGATGCTTGAGATTCGAACAAAGGTATATACAGAGTACTTCAAGACCTTTGAAGAAGCTGCAAAGGGTGTTGGCGAGGATTATGAGAAGTTTTCTAAGGTAACGCTTAAAAATGCTTTTCTTAAGCTACTAGAATCTGAAAGTTCACCAGAGGCTATCGTGGAATTCCAAGATGTCGTTGGAGACTTTCCAAATAAGATTCAAGGTTCTCACCGAAAAGCAACTGAACAAACTACTACGCTAAAGATTCTTGGGTCTAAAAAGCTTTATGACCTTACAAAAGAGTTTGAAATACTGAACCAAGAAATTCTTGAGATGTCTTCTGAATGGCTTGCTGAATTGAACCAATCTCTTGTAATGCCTGATTTTGAAGCACCTATAGCATTAAAAATGAAAGAAAAGGGGCTAAGAGCAAGAGATTTGAAGGACGAAATAATCGAACAAATGCGTGCTGAGCTAAACCATGATTAAAGATAACAAAGCCATATACTGGATGCCCCGTAATGGCGGGCGTCATATGTAAATATGTATGTTTAATAAATTGAATATTCACATCAAGGGCGCGCTATTTTTTCTAGGTGGTGTAATCTCTTTTGGGGTAGCAGCTACACTGTATTTTCTAGATTTTAGCCAAGTTTTCTGGCTCTCATCAGAAATACAATTTGGAGCAGTAACATTTATTGGGCTAGCTGGAACTTGTGGCGGAGCATTTTTACTCGCATTTTACTTCGGATATATTGCGACTCTTATAGAAGGCTACAAAATTAAGAAATTTGTTAAAACTGTCCGTTCAGATAATGAATAAAACATATAACAAAGCCAGTCAATTCGCCAGCAAGCGGGCAGGACTCGTAAACTCGCCCCTGCTGGCAGGCGTTATTTACAGTAAAAAAGGAAAAACCTATGACACTCATGGATGAGCTACAAAACCTAAATTACCTCGCTATCGCCATTGCAACCGTTTCAAGCTATGTGCTTGGCTTTGTTTGGTATCATTGGGCTGTGTTCGGTGAAGCTTGGGCTGACGCATTAGGGATCACGAAAGAAGAAGCCGATAATACAGAGGGGCTTGGTGGTGCGTTTGTTATTGCTTTGGTGTCGGGGCTAGCAAAAACGGTATTTTTTTACCTATTAATGTTATCTACTAATACCTCAGGTGTTATAGATGGTGCGTTGATGGGGCTGGCAGTTGCTATTGTATTTACTGTAACGTCATTGGGTTACTACAATGGCTTCGCTCGTGCACCTTTAAAACTAACATTGATAAACTCGGTTCATAGTATTGGTGAGCTTGTTTTAGTGGGTGCAATCTTAGGAATATTTATCTAACGCATTTGGCCTAACAATTTTCTTAAATTGACAGCCTTTCCGTTTCTTGTTTTGTGCATCATCGCTACGCTAGCACAAAACACTACACTCTAATCCTGTAATTTAGCAAGGTGTTAGCTTCGATTAAATGAAAGAAAAGCTAGAAATACTTAAATCGAAAAAAAGCAAATATGCTTAGTATTTTTTCAATAATAAACTAAACAAGTGAAGCTTGTATCGTTCCTATTGATCAGGACTTAACTGAGATATACCCATTATAAATTAGTATGAAAATTATCTGTAAGCCTTGTGGTCATGTCACAAACTATGATTGTGTGAAACACGTTGATCCTTCTGATGTATCAAAGGGGTTCTTGTGCCCAAAGTGCTGTG
>JBFEWA010000127.1:0-7870 GCA_041546605.1 Bermanella sp. | reverse complement strand
TCATTTTGCACGGGGTCAAGAGTCGGCGAGACTGGCAAGAAACCCTTGAGCACCTTGCTCATCATCAAAATGGCCAAATTAAACCGAGCATTCCTCATAATAGTCCGGCAGAGGAAAAACTGAAGCGGGCATTGGATAACGAAAACCTATTGCGGCAGCGGTTATTAAATGACGAAGATGATTGGGGCGAAGTGATGGCACACATTCAATCATTGCCGGACCCTAGGCGCCAGTAAGCAGCGATCGTATTTCGTACATGATTTTCGTATACGATAACATGATTAAAAATAGAAAATGAATAGCAGCGAGTAGACCGTTATGATCACTCGATTTTTTCAAAAACACAAAAAACCTTTGTTCGCTGGTGTATCCATTTTAATGCTAATAGGGGGATGTTATTGGTCCTACGAGCGATATCTGGCTTACCAAGCCGTGCAGACATTGAAGCAGCGCACGCTGGAGCAAATGGTGTTTGTGGAGGGGGGCACCTTTATGATGGGGGATGTGGGTTACCTAGATGAAAATGGAAACCAACGATATTTCGCCGGAGGCAATGCCTTACCAGTTCATGAGGTCACGCTCACCAGTTACAGCATGAATTCATTAGAAACCACTTATGGCGATTATGATGCCTATACAAACTTTCAGGGCAAGGATCGTATTCAAGCGAATTACCGAGACATGTTTTCTGATCAACACCCAGCCTGGGGAATGAACTGGTATGAAGCCCGAGAATATTGCCAATGGCTGGGTGAGCAAATTGGTTACCCAATGGACTTACCAACGGAGGCCCAATGGGAATTTGCGGCTCGTAGTCGTGGCTTAGCGGTGGCCTATGCCACCAATAATGGTAAAGATGAAAGGGGAGTGAATATCAGAGCCCCTAATAAATTTAAGTTTGAAATGCCAGTCGGGTCTTGGCCGGCCAATCCATTGGGCATGCATGACATGACAGGCAGCGTGAATGAATGGACGGTGGATTTATGGCACCCCTATACCGAGGAGGCCAAGGTCGATCCTATGTACGATGATGAAGAAACTAAGAAATATGCAGAGAGCCGAATGAGTCGAGGCTTCGGTATTGTCGGCGCAACCGGAGGGATCAAACTTTACAAACGTATGTTGGATGACCCTGAAAATACCGGTGCGGGCAATGGTATTCGCTGTGTGGTGAATCATGCAGAGCCGTTACCGAAAGCGTTGGAAAAATAATTTCTTGTGATTACGTGTCATTTAGCAATCTAATAAATAACCTAGATTGAGATACACCTAAAGCGCAAAAATAAAAGCCAGTGAATCGGATGATTCACTGGCTTTTATGGTTATACGCGGCGACGTTTAAACAAGACTAAACCCAGTAAGCCCAACCATAGATGGTTTAGCGCTCCAGAGCTGGATGATTTTTTACTTGTATAAATTCCGTTGTTATCGGTGAGTGTTACTGTGAAAGTGGTTTGAGTTACACCATAGCCATCATTCGCGGTGACGGTTATGTCATAGGTTTTTGATGCAGTAAATACGGCTTTCGATATGCTGCCACTGATGGTATTAAGATTTTCATCAAAGGTGATGCCATTAGGTAAACCTGAAACGGTATACGTAATGCTGTCGCCATCGGCATCTGTGGCTAAATCGACATTCACATTTAATTCATCGCTGACATCTAAAGTCACATTGGTTAAACCACTGAACGCAGGCAAGCTGTTGCCAATTTCTACGGCGCCTAAATCAATTTGGCCACGGAAAATACGTGCGCTGCCTCGTTGATCGGTATCGGGTGTATTTTCAATATTGGCATTGCCTGCATTGAATGCGGGACTGTTCATTGCTAACAACATGGTTTGGGTTGGGCCACCATTATCAGAAAGTTCTAACAGTAATGGATCAATCACCGTATTGCTTGTTTTGCTTCCCAATTGATTGCCGCCGTTATTAACATTTGGACGGCAAGACACGCTGATGTCCGCATCATCGACCAAGCTATACTCTAAAGCAAAGCTCATATTAACCTTGGAACGCACATTTCCACGTTGATTGATTGAGGCAAGCCCATATTGGCATTACTCTTGTGCTATTAACCATTGGTGATGAGCCTCATGTTTAAACTTTCTGTTTTAGATCAGTCCATGGCCCGTGGCCGCGATCGAGGTCAACAGGCCTTACAAGAAACCATTGCCATGGCTAAATGGTGTGAAGATTTGGGGTATGAGCGTTTTTGGGTATCTGAACATCATGCCTTTCCCTCTGTTGCCGGTAGTGCGCCGGAAGTGTTACTGGCTGCCATTGGCGCTGCTACTGAGCGAATTCGTTTGGGTTCAGGTGGCATTATGTTACCGCACTATAGCCCGTATAAAATTGCAGAAGTATTTTCGGTTTTATCCAACTTATATCCCAATCGTATGGATTTGGGAGTGGGCCGAGCACCGGGGGCCGACATGAGCACCGCGCGTGCGTTAGCGACTGATGGCCGTCCGAAGTTCGAAGCCTTTCCTCAACTGGTGGAAACTTTGAGTGAATATTTTTGGCAAGAACAAACCCAGCCCTTAGTGAGCCCTAAGCCTGCGGAAAATATTCCACTGTGGATGCTAGGTTCCAGTCCAGATAGTGCGCAATTGGCCGCTCGCTTAGGTTTGCCATATAACTTGGCGGCGTTCATTAATCCGCAAGTTCATCCCAGTTTTATGGAGTTTTACCGCGAGCACTTTCATCCCAGTGAGTATTGCCCACAACCTTATACCATGCTGACTATGAGTGTGTTTTGTGCGGATACTGAAGCGCGAGCTCAGGAGCTGGCGAAAACCTTTGATATTAATTTTTATCGATTTGTCACTGGGCAGACCCAAGGTTCTTTCTTAACACCTGAAGAAGCGGCGTTATATCCCATGTCTCCACAATTAGCGGAATTCATTTCCGGTCGCAGTCAATTAAGAGCGGTGGGCACCCCAGAGCAAGTAAAAACAAAAATTTCACAAATTGCTCAAGGTTTCATGTTGGATGAAATCATGGTTGTGACCAATATGTATTATTTTGCTGATCGCAAGCGCAGTTTTGAATTGCTAAAGCAGGTCTTTTAGGCTGATAAAAGCGGTCTCATGATTTACAGCGGCAACCGCGGCCAGATAACGCTAGCCAATTGTGCTTGATTGTTGATGCCTAGTTTTTGATAGATGGCTTTTAAGTAGCTGTACACTGTGTGCGTGGTGAGTTTGGTTGCTCGTGAGATTTCTTTTGCACTTAACCCCTGACAGGCATAACTGGCAACCAATGCTTGTGATTCCGATAATTGAAATAGGGACGTGAGCCAGTTCGCGCTAGGACGTAAGGATGTGATTTTGATGATGATCCAGCTGCGTGTAATCTGTGTCTCCCATGGGGTGCTGGGTGTTTCATGTTTAAATATGTGACCTTGTAAGCGTGTCTCACCCACTTTCCAATTAAACGTATTACTGCTCTGATTGTTGAGAGAGATCGCTTGATCATTGATATAGATTTGGTGATCGATAATGCTCAAATAGCCAGATTCGATTAAGCGTTGTGCATACTGGTTGCTGTTAATCACTTGATTATTTTCTAGGGTGAAAACGCCCATTTTCATCATGTCATAGGAAGACTGCTGCATAACAGCAAGGTATTGGCACTCCGCGTGTTTAATGCCTAAATTCAAACTGGAACGAATAAAAGGCTGTAAAAACTCAAACTTATTGAGTTGCTCTGGCTTGTCATCTTCTTCATTAAAAATAAACTGTAAATTCACCTGAGTATTTTCAAAGTGCCATTGTAGTATATGCGGGTTGTTCAATACTTTTGAATAACTGCCAAGTGAATAGGTTTCTGACTTTTCTATGAGTGTATAAAAAATAGAAAGCTGACAGTGTTGAATGCTCAGCTCATGGGTAAATTGATCTAACCAACTTTTAAAGTCGGGCATTTGATCATGCTCAATGTTCAACGCTGAAAAAAGTTCATCAATGGCTTGTGAATAGTGCTGCATGGTGTGCTTGCCTATGCGTCCAAGTGTACATTCATAGGGGAAGAGAACACCACCTGTAATAACTCAGATTGGTTCGATACGTTTAGCTCTCTAAAACAAGAAGCTAGGGTGTTGCGATAAGTATTAATAGAAATATTAAGGTGTTCGGCAATATCTTGTGCATTAAAGCCCTGCATGAGCAATAAACACACCTGGGCTTTGCGTTGACTTAAGCCGTGCACTTTTTGTAATAGTTGAGTATCCGGTAGCGGTTTTCTACCGGTTAGCATGACTAAGCTCTTCTCTGGGTATTCTGGGCAGATAACGGGGATCAACCACAGGGTTTCCATCTGTGACGGGTTGCCAATGGTGACCTGTTCAAACGGCGTGTTCAGCCATTGTGAGTTCCACAGTTTTTGATTTTTAGTGAGCTGTGCACAAAAACGTACCTGCTTACTGAGCAGTTGTTGCTGATCATGTGAGGCTAATTTTATCTGGTTTTGTTTTTGTTGAATCACATGGCCTTGCTGCAACCAAGAATGGGCTAAGCCATTTTGGTAAACAATGTTCATGTCTTTATCGACCACCCAAACAGGGCGATCCATATGATCAAGAAAAGAAGGACCATTCTTAGGTTGCGTCTGCTGTTGAAAAATGGGCGCCAATTGCACAAAGCGCTGTAAATGGGGTTGCAGGTAATTTAAGAATTGCTCCACATTATCATCAAATTCGCTGTGATCATTGTGGCGCTGGAAACAGATTTTGAGCAGTTGTTGCTGACTGGTCTGATAGCTAGAGCCGATGGCATAGCGCACGCTGTTTTGCTTGCCCCAATCTTGGTAAAACTCCGACTTTTGATAATCGCGATCAGGCAAGATTTTAGAGCCACACATAAACTTATGGTTAATCAGGTTTTGCTCTAAGGCGATTTTGGTCCAAGGATCTTTGGTGATGTAGTACTCGGAATAGGTGCCAAGGGCATGGTCATCATAGTTAATGAGGTGGCTGTCCCCTAACTCATGGGTAATAAGATTCTCTATTTGGAATGCACCATAGGGGGCATCAATTTGACAGCGGATCTCGTCAACTATTTCGTGAATCATATGCGGGGAGAGAATCGCATCATAAATGCGTTCAATGAAGTGGCCCATCACATGATCGTTTGCCAATTTATTCATAACAAGTTGCCTATGTTACAAGCTCAATTCCTTTGATGAGGTTGTAATCTACTGCTGACAAAGGGGTTTTGCGTTCGTTTGGGCCCATCCGAACCGAAAACGGTGGAATTATAATGAATTAGAATGGGTTTGGCTTATAACAATTGGTTACATATTGTCCGTTTTGGACATGTGAGGCCCTGGTAAGATGTGATGCTGTATTTGTCATCAAGTTATAAATGAGTGCTTTTTTATGTCTTTTTTGAGCTGTTGGAGTGGGTAGCTTAGGAACGCTTAACTGGCAGGGGGCTAATGAACGCAATGCCTAGAGAATATAGGGCTGGTAATTAGCCCTATATTTTATACAGCCCATACTATGCGGCTAGGTTTTTCATTTCTTTTTCAAATGTGACCTGCACTTCTGGCAATGATCGCATTCTCGTTAAATAACTATGTATATGTTGATAAGGGGATAAATCTATCTTGTGGTGGATCGTCCAATTCAACATGGCTAACCAATAATAATCCGGAGCAAATACCGTATTACTGATGCAGTAATCTTGAGTCGTGAGATCGTCATTAAGGGCATGCAAAGCTTTTTCGATGTTTTTAATGCCTAGGGCTTTCACTTCTTCCGGTGCTTGTGTGGATAGTCGTTCTGGGTAGAACAATCTTAAAAAATACGGATGCACGGTATTGGATAAATAAAATAGGGTTTGTAGAGCTTTGGCGCGATCTTGGCTATCCATGCTAGGCATCAGATGCGCGTCTGGGTGTCGCTCGGATAGATACAGCAGGATTGCGCTGGCTTGTGTAATGGCGACATCATCATGGATTAATAGAGGGACTTGAGCATTTGGGTTGAGTGCTAGGTACTGAGGTGAAAGATGCTCATTTTTATAAATATCGACTTTTTCTAAAGTGAAAGGAGTGCCTACTTTTTTTAATGCAGCATGTACTGCAAATGAACACGCGAATGGCGAATAGTAAAGGGTGTACATGGTTTCATCCTTGTTTGAATTAGGCTCTTGAGTGTATGCTGGGTATTTCAATTAAACCAATTCATTGTTTTCATGATTTTAATTAGTTAATTTAATTAAATTTGGTCTAAGTAAAGGAAGTGACGTGACGGCAATACTCAAGCGCTTAGAAATTCGCCACCTAAGATTGGTGGATGCACTCGCCAATTCAACGGGGATGTCGGCGGCGGCAAAACATTTACATCTAACCCAGTCGGCGCTTAGTCACCAATTAAAAGTATTGGAAGATACCCTGGGATATGAGTTGTTTTTACGACATGGCAAAAAGTTAGTGATTACAGCTGCAGGGCGTCGCGTATTGCAAACAGCCAAAGACGTTTTAGGTGGCATCACTGAGTTACAGAATGACCTTAAAGTTATGGCCCAAGGAGAGAAGGTCGCATTACGCATCGGCACAGAATGCATTACCACGTTTCAGTGGTTACCTAGGGTGATTCCTCAATTTAAAAAGCAGTACCCTGACATTCAGGTTGAATTAAACTCTCAGGCCGCAACCCATGTCATGCAACTACTGGAACAAGGGGATGTGGATATTGCGATTAAAATGTTTCCAGCAAAAGAGACGTTTCAAAATCATAAGCTATTTTCAGATCGTTTAGTGGTGGTCATGGCCAAGGATCATCCACTTGCGAACAATAAAAAAATATCAGTAGAGGAATTAATAAGTGAAAACCTATTGCTGTGCCCAAATGCAAAACAAAAACTGTTTATGGGGTTAGCTCAGCATGTGGATATTCATAATATACAAACAACTGAATTTCCATTGACCGAAGCCATTGTGGAGTGGTGTCATGCTGGTATGGGGGTTTCTGTCTTGGCAGATTGGGCGGCGGCTGCTTGGCAACAAGATGCTATTTGTGTGAAGCCCTTGGATGTCCCTTGGGGAAAACGTCATTGGACGGCGGTGACGTTACCGCAATCACAACCGGCTTATATGAAGGACTTTATGGCACTACTGAAAGCGATGGCGCCGGTTTAGAGTGCGCCTATTAAGTTGTTTTTTGTTCATGGCCATCCCAGCTTTCAAAGTATTCTGTTAGCGCTTGCATCACCAAGCGCACGCGTTCCGTCTTTCTTAAATCGGGATGGGTCAGTAACCAAATCTGGCCAGTAGGTAACTGTGGTAATGTCATTACCAGTTTCAGTTCTGCTCGGTTTTGATCCATGGGCAGTAAGGCAACCCCATGATGGTGTTGCGCAAAGTAGGACATGGCGGTGAGTTCATCGCAGCGCGTGGTAATGCGATGGCCGTAATGTTTTTCCAACCAACTTAATGCTGGTAAATCCAGCATGGCGCCGGCGCCTCCAATCAGCGTGTGCTGGGCTAAATCCGTTTCTGTTAACAGCGGCTGGGCGTGCTTTAAATATTCCTCACTGGCAAATAATCCCCATTTTAACTCGCACACCTTGCGCCCAATTAAATGCTCAGGGGGCGCAGTGGTGGCTCGCACGGCAATGTCAGCCATGCGCGTGTTCATGTTAAGGGCTTGGTTGGACGATAACATTTCAATGTGAATATCAGGGTAATCGTTACGTAAGTTGGCTAAAGCGTTGGGTAAAAGCCGATTGGCAATATTAAATGGCGCGGTGATTTTCACCACGCCTTTGGGTAATTGCTCTTTACCGATCAGGGAGCGTTCGATGTCATCAAACGCCCCTTGGATATTGGCCCCTTGTGACACTAGGTTTTCACCCAGTTCAGT
>JBFEWA010000390.1:0-2865 GCA_041546605.1 Bermanella sp. | reverse complement strand
GTCGCTAGTGGCAAAGCTAATACGCATATGACCTGGTGTGCCAAATGCGCTACCAGGTACAAGGGCAACCCCTGCTTCTAGTAGTTTTTCAGCCAGGTCGGTATCACTTTCACAGCCAAGTTTGGCTTGTGCGCCCGAGAAGTCTGGGAACAAGTAGAAAGTACCGTCACCTTTTAAGCACTCAATGCCGTCGATGGCGTTTAAGGCTTCAACCATGAAGTCATGGCGTTGTTTGAATACTTTTACCATGTCCTTCACACATTCTTGGTCACCGTCTAGTGCGGCAGTGGCAGCCACTTGCGCAATAGAAGTTGGGTTAGATGTGCTTTGGCTTTGGATTTTTTTCATGGCGCCAATGAGCTTTTGTGGGCCTGCTGCGTAACCAATACGCCAGCCGGTCATGCTGTAAGCTTTTGATACGCCATTTAATACGATGGTGCGCTCATACAGGTCTGGGTTGACGGTCACGATGTTATTAAATGGCTCGTCAGTCCATAGGATCGGCTCATACATGTCATCGGTAGCAATCAGTACATCAGGGTATTTGCGTAATACTTCCCCAAGCGATTCTAGCTCGGCTTTGGTGTAAGCCATGCCCGATGGGTTGGATGGGCTGTTTATTACCACTAATTTTGTTTTGTCTGTGATGGCGGCGTCTAGCTGCTCAGCGGTGATTTTGAAACGTGCTTGCGCATTGGTTTCAATCACTACAGGTACGCCTTCTGCGATTAATACCATGTCTGGGTAGCTTACCCAGTAAGGTGCAGGAATCACCACTTCGTCCCCTGGGTTTAGCAAGGCAAGGCTTAAGTTGAAGAAGCTTTGTTTGCCGCCGCAGGAAACCAGAATTTGGTTGGCTTCGTAATTTAAACCGTTATCGCGTTTAAATTTGTTAATAATGGCCTTTTTAAGTTCTGGGGTGCCATCCACTGCGGTGTACTTGGTGAAACCGGTTTCAATGGCTTTAATGGCCGCAGTTTTAATGTGTTCTGGGGTGTCGAAGTCTGGTTCGCCAGCACCTAGGCCAATGATATCTTGCCCAGCAGCACGTAACTCAGCGGCACGGTTAGTAACGGCCAGAGTTGGTGAGGGCTTAATGCTTTGAACGCGATCAGAAAGTTGCAGGTTCAAGGCCACATCCTTAACAAAAGAGGGTTTAAAGTAGTGCTTACCCTGTGGGTTTAAGCGCGAACATTCTACAGGAACTTGCAGACCATTGCGAGAATATGTTGATGTGGCGAGTCGCGAATAGCCCCTAAAGCATTCTCTACCCCCATGGGGTGATGGCTTGCTTGTACGGGTGGGTGATTGCTTGGTATTGAAAATTGTATTTGCAGGGCGGCCCTCGTAAACTGGCTGGCTTGTGGTTTAAGTAGGAGCGAGCCTGCTCGCGTTGGTTTATGTCAAAAGCCTTTGAAGTGAAAAGTAAATATGCCCCTGCTGGGGATCAGCCGAAGGCCATTGAGCAATTATTGGATGGCTTAAATGCAGGATTGGCACGTCAAACCTTGCTGGGTGTAACGGGGTCAGGGAAAACCTTCACCATGGCCAATGTGATTGCCCGGTCTCAGCGACCAACCATTGTGCTGGCTCACAATAAGACCCTCGCCGCGCAACTCTATGGGGAGTTTAAAGAGTTTTTCCCCAATAACTCGGTTGAGTACTTTGTCTCTTATTACGATTACTACCAGCCTGAAGCTTATGTGCCTTCCAGTGATACGTTTATCGAAAAAGACGCTTCGGTAAATGAGCATATTGAGCAAATGCGTCTGTCCGCCACGAAAGCCCTAATGGAACGCCGTGACTGTATTATCGTGGCCACGGTTTCATCTATATATGGTTTGGGTGACCCGGATTCCTATTTGAAGATGGTCATGCATCTGGATCGTGGTGACATCATAGATCAGCGTGGAGTATTAAGGCGCTTGGCTGAGTTGCAATATACTCGCAACGACGTGGATTTTTACCGTGCTAATTATCGAGTGCGCGGGGATGTGATTGATATTTTTCCAGCAGAATCCGAAAAAGAAGCGGTTCGAGTGGAATTATTTGATGATGAGATTGAACAGCTCAGTGTGTTTGATCCGTTAACCGGCGAAGTTTTGCGTAAAGTGCCGCGTATTACCATTTTCCCTAAAAGCCATTATGTGACCCCTAGGGAAACCTTGGTGGATATGATTGATGACGTAAAAGCGGAGCTGAAACAACGCTTAGAGCAGTTGCGTGAGAATAATAAATTGGTAGAAGCGCAACGCCTAGAGCAGCGTACGGTTTATGATTTAGAAATGATCCAGCAATTGGGTTACTGCAATGGCATTGAAAACTATTCCCGCTATTTGTCTGGGCGTGACCCAGGTTTGCCACCGCCAACCTTGTTTGATTATTTGCCCGATGACGCCTTGATGTTCATTGATGAAAGCCATGTGACCATTCCTCAATTTGGTGCCATGTACAAAGGGGATCGCTCGCGTAAAGAAACCTTGGTTGAATTCGGGTTTCGTTTGCCTTCGGCTTTAGATAATCGCCCTATGCGCTTTGAAGAATGGGAAGCCATTTCGCCGCAAGCCAGATTTGTATCGGCCACGCCGGGTAAGTACGAAGCGGAGCATCAAGATGCGGTGATTGAGCAAGTGGTGCGCCCAACGGGCTTAGTGGACCCTGTGGTGGAAGTGCGCCCGGCTACCACGCAGGTGGATGATGTGCTGGGAGAAATTCGTCAGCGCACACAACTGGGTGAGCGTATTTTGATCACAGTGTTAACCAAACGCATGGCCGAAGATTTAACTGACTTCTTAACCGAACATGATGTACGCGTGCGCTATTTGCACAGTGATATCGACACGGTGGAGCGCATCGAGATTATCC
>JBFEWA010000030.1:0-15606 GCA_041546605.1 Bermanella sp. | reverse complement strand
TATGGGTTTCTTATTGATTCTATTTGCTTTTGGTATTGGTAAAGCGGCGCTTATGCCATTCCACCGCTGGCTACCTGCAGCCATGGTTGCCCCAACCCCAGTCAGTGCTTTGTTGCACGCAGTGGCCGTTGTAAAAGCCGGTGTCTTCAGTATTTTAAAGGTGGCGGTTTACGTATTTGGTATAGATGGCCTGGCAGAACTGCCCGCTACAGATTTTGTGCTGTATATGGCGGCTGCCACCATGGTCATTGCATCTATCATTGCTTTGACGAAAGATAATCTAAAAGCCCGATTAGCCTACTCGACCGTGGCCCAGTTAAGTTACATTATTCTCGGTGCCATGCTGGCCACTACCGCCGGTGCCATTGGTGGCGCCATGCATATTGCGACACACGCATTCGGTAAGATCACCCTATTCTTTGTAGCTGGCGCCATTTACACCACAGCACACAAAAAACTTGTGAGTGAATTGGACGGCATTGGTAAGCGTATGCCTCTGACCATGGCAGCCTTTACCATTGGAGCTATCTCCATGATCGGCCTGCCGCCAGCCGCCGGCTTTATTTCTAAGTGGTATTTACTATTAGGTGCTCTAGACACCGCTCAATGGGTAGCCGTGATCGCGCTTGTGCTAAGTACCCTGCTTAATGCGGCGTATTTTATTCCCATTGTTTATGCCGCATTTTTCAAAGCAGAAAAAGCGCAGGGTAAGCATGAGGCCCACGGTGAAGCGTCGTTACTTATTTTAATTCCGCTATTAATTACGGCTGCTATGACCTTGATAGTGTTCTTTAACCCTGAATTGCCGTTGGCATTGGCGAAACAAATGTTGGAGGTTGCACCATGAGCAAGCCCCAAAAGCATTGGCTTATGAGGGCCGAATCCATTCGGCTGTTGTGGATAATATTTATTGTCATTTTGGTGGTGACGGTTTTGTCAGAGCTGTTGATCCATAAACATGAGCACTTTGGTGTGGATGGTACGTTTGGGTTCTCGGCTTGGTATGGATTCTTAACCTGTGCGGCCATGGTTGTGGGTGCAAAAGTTCTTGGGTATGTGTTGAAGCGCGGGGAAAATTATTATGATGATTGAGATGCCACCAGGCTGGATTATCATTGCCGGCGCGTTACTGATTCCTCTAACCAAAGGTTTATTGCGCCAGGCTGTAATAGTGGCTTTGCCGCTGCTGTCTCTAGCCATGATTTGGACCTTACCTGAAGGTGCCAGTTTAAAAGCAGGGTTCCTTGAGTACACTTTAGAGCCACTAGCCTTCACCACAGTTGGTAAGCTATTCGCCACCATTTTTTCATTGATGGTATTGGTGGGCGGCATATTTGCCATGCGAACGGCGTCTACGTTTGAGCTTGCTTCGGCGTTTCTGTATGCCGGTAGTGCTGTTGGCGTGACCTCTTCCGGCGATTTAATTTCGGTATTTATTTACTGGGAATTAATGGCCATTGGCTCCACTGCTGTGGTTTGGGCTGGCGGAACCGACGGTGCCTATAAGGCAAGTATGCGTTATCTGTCCATGCACTTATTCGGTGGTGTGGTGTTGATGGCCGGTATTATTTGGCATATCCAAAGTACTGGCTCGACCGAATTTACGATTCTTGGTTTAGAAGGCCCTGCACAATGGTTAATCCTTATTGGCTTTTTGGTTAATGCCGGTGCACCCCCTTTTTCTGCTTGGATTGCCGATGCTTATCCCGAGGCCAGTCCAAGTGGTGCGGTTTTCCTTTCAGCTTTTACCACCAAGACCGCTGTGTTTACGCTTTTAATTTGTTTCCCAGGCTCTGGTGTTCTAATACCAATCGGCTGCTTTATGATTTTCTACGGCATTATTTATGCCCTATTAGAAAACGATGCGCGTCGAATTCTTTCTTACAGTATCGTTAACCAGGTTGGTTTTATGGTGACGGGTATTGGTATTGGTACGGAGATGGCGTTAAACGGCGCAGCTGCACATGCCTTCGCCCATATCATTTACAAAGCCCTGCTATTGATGACGGCTGGTGTTGTATTGATTCAAACGGGTAAGCGACGTTGCAGCGATTTAGGAGGTCTATTCCACAGCATGCCGATGACCACTATCTACGGCATCATTGGAGCGTTGGCGATATCGTCCTTCCCGTTCACTTCCGGATTTGTATCGAAATCCATGATTTCCTCTTCGGCTGGGTATGAGCACATTACTTGGGTATGGTTCTTATTAGCGGCGGCATCTGCCGGTGTATTCCTGCATGCTGGTGTGAAGTATCCATGGTTTGTATTTTTCCAAAAAGATTCCGGATTGCGACCGTCGGATCCACCTAAACACATGCAGTTTGCCATGTTTGTCTTTGCTTTCTTGTGTATCGCATTGGGTGTTTATCCTGACCCTCTTTATAGCATGCTGCCTTACCCTGTTGAGTATGAGGCGTATACTGCGGATCATTTGGTGACTCAGTTCCAGTTACTGCTATTTGCTGGTTTGGCTTTTTTCTTGTTGTTACCCATGATGAAGCGTACGGAAACCATTAGTTTAGATTTCGACTGGTTCTATCGAAAACCTGGGGTAGCAGTTGTTAAGTGGATTTTGAGTACACTAGATAAGGCTTGGCAGCGGATCGAAAGCACAGTTCTAGTATCTATCAGACAAATGATTCAAAACTCTTATGATGCAGAGAAAGGTCAACCTAAGGGTTACTTTGCCAAGTTATGGCCCACTGAAACCATGGTGGTTTGGGTGGCTGTCTTGCTGGCGGGTTACTTGGCGGTTTATTACATATAAGCCTTTTGCCTGTTTTTAAAAGGGAGCGCCGCTAGGCCCTCCCTTTTTTTATGCCGATTTTATGGGGCCAGACAGGGTGGATATTATTCGGTTATACTTCGCCGCGAAGAATAAGAGACACGGCCAACATGCTTGAACCTAAAAACATCGCCTTCTTTCGACTATCTGCCCTTGGGGATGTGGTACTGGCCATTCCTATGATCCGCGCCATGCAAAAGCAATGGCCTAACTGCAAGATTACGTGGATCACAAGCTCCGCGGTTTATCCATTATTAGAAGGCTTAGAAGGCATTGAGTTTTTGGTGATTCAAAAACCACAAAAAATCAAAGATTACCTGTCCTTGCGCAAACTGTTTCAGCAATATGAGTTCGATATATTAATTGCCGCCCAAGCCAGCTTCCGTACCAATTTAATTTACCCGTTTATCCAAGCCAAACGCAAAATTGGTTTTGATAATGGCCGCGCTAAAGATCTGCACTCTTGGTTTGTGAAAGAACAAATCCCCTCAGCCAACGAGCATCTAGCCGAAGGTTTCATGGGTTTTGCCAAGTATCTAGGTGTGGATAGTAAGGAATTTGATTGGCAGTTATACACCAGTGAAGCGGATCAAATTTGGGCCAAACAAACCCGTCAAAAACCAAAGCAAGATGGTGGCAAGTATATCGCCATTAACGCCGCCGCCAGTAAAGCGGAGCGTACTTGGAAAGCTGAGCATTATGCCCAGTTGATCGATGCCGCTGTGGCCAAATACGATTGCCAGGTGGTGCTCACAGGCGGGCCTGCGGCCAACGAAATTGAATTGGCAGAACAAATCCAAAACCTTGCCCATAGTCAGATTGATAACCGAGTGGGGAAAACCAAACACAAACAAATCGCGGCGCTTTTAGGTGAAGTAGATTGTTTGATCGCACCGGATACCGGCCCGGCCCACATTGCTGTGGCCATGAACACGCCGGTAATAGGTTTATACGCGGTGGCCCGTTCAGGGTTGTCTGGCCCTTACCAAGCCCCCAGTTATACCGTAGATGCCTATCCACAGGCGGTGGAGAAATACCTAGGTAAGCCTTACAGCGAAGCAGGTTGGCATGAACGTGTGCATCATGCCGATGCCATGGATTTGATTACCGTTGAAGATGTGATGGAGCAGTTGGAGCGGATTTTTGCTTAATGCAAAAATCCATCTCAAGATACTAATGTTTTGTGTTTGAAGGCGGCATAGCATCAAAGATCTTGATGGCTTGCTCCCCTTCATCTCGCACCGCTTTACCCACAGGGGTCACGCGAGTCTGTAATTCAGCGGCTTTGGCGTCAGCTGCCATTTCTTCTTCGCTTTTCATCACATCAATATAGTCACAGGCCACGCATTCGCGCACGTCACGGCCGTCTTCGTTTTTGTACATGACCAGCTTGTCCATTTCTGAACACTTTGGGCAGACGGCTCCAGCGATGAAGCGTTTTTGAGCTTTAAACATGGTTTCACCTAAGCGCGATCTGGCGTGATGCCAGATCTCTGTAGATTCAAGAGTGGCTGCATTTTACCATAAGTGTTTTTACAAAGCCTAAGCGGCTTTAATGCCGCTATGTCTGAGTAGTGCATCCACTTTCGGCTCGCGTCCGCGGAAGTTTTTAAACAAAACAGCCGCATCATCTTCGCCACCACGGCTTAAAATTTCGTTAAAGAACGATTGGCCGGTTGCCGGGTTGAAAATCCCTTCTTCTTCAAAGCGGCTAAAAGCATCGGCGCTGAGCACTTCTGCCCATTTGTAGCTGTAGTAACCGGCGGCGTAACCACCGGCGAAGATGTGACTGAAGCTGTGTTGGAAACGGTTAAACTCAGGGGCTTTCACCACGGCCACTTGGTCACGTACTTGGTTGAGCACATCTTGAATGGATTGCGGGTTTTCAGGGTTGTATTCCAAGTGCATCTTAAAGTCGAACAAGGAGAACTCTAATTGACGCATCATCATCATGGCGTTTTGGAAATGCTTGGCTGCTAGCATTTTATCCAGCAGTTCTTTGGGTAATGGCTCGCCGGTTTCCACATGACCTGTAATAAACGCTAAGGCTTCAGGCTCCCAGCACCAGTTTTCTAAGAATTGGCTAGGCAGTTCAACCGCATCCCAAGCCACGCCATTGATACCACTGACCGCAGCCGTGTTCACCTTGGTAAGCATGTGGTGAATGCCGTGGCCAAACTCATGGAACAAGGTGGTGAGTTCATCATGGGTTAATAAGGCCGGCTGATCGCCCACAGGGGCTGTGAAGTTACACACAAGATAAGCCACAGGAAGTTGTTGCTCGCCATTGGCCTTGGTGCGGCGAACGCGGCATTCGTCCATCCACGCGCCACCGCGTTTTTTGCTGCGAGCGTATAAATCCAAAAAGAACTGGGCGATGAGTTCACCGTCTTTGTGGATGCTAAAGAGTTTCACATCTGGATGATATAGGTCGCCTTTTTCCACTGTCGCACTGGCCACTTCTTCAATGCTCACATTGAAAAGACGGCTGGCCACCTCGAACAAACCCGCCAATACCTTGGGGGCAGGTAGGTACGGGCGGATTTCTTCTTGGCTGACACTGTAGCGGGCCTGTTTTAGCTTTTCGCCAAAATAGGTCACATCCCAAGGGTTTAATTCATCTGAGCCTGAGGCTTCTTTGGCAAAAGCTTTGAGTTCGGCAAATTCTTGTTCTGCTTGCGGCTTAGATTTAGCGGCTAGATCTTCTAAAAATTGAATCACCTGTTGTGGCGATTGCGCCATCTTGCTGGCTAGGGAGTAATGGGCGTAGCTGTCAAAGCCCAGCAGGTTGGCCATTTCATGGCGCAGTTTCAAGATTTCGGCCATGTTGTCGGAGTTATCAAACTCACCGGCGTGTGGGCCTTGATCCGACGCGCGAGTAGAAAATGCGGTGTACATTTCTTTGCGCAATTCGGCATTGTCGCAGTAGGTCATAACCGGTAAGTAACATGGGAAATCCAGGGTTAGCAAGTACCCTGCTTGATCTTGCGCTTTGGCGGCTTGTGCAAACCCTGCCAATGACGATTCAGGAATACCGGTTAATTCTGCTTTGTCGGTAATGAGTTTTTGCCATTTGTTGGTGGCGTCTAATACGTTTTCACCAAATTTGCTGGAAAGCTCACTCAGGCGAGATTTGATTTCCCCGTAACGCTTTTTCTTATCATCACTTAAATCCACACCGGCAAGGTGGAAGTCACGCAAAGCATTGGTAATGGTTTTTTGCTGGGCCGTGCTTAGGGTTGTAAATTCAGGGCTGTCTTTAATGGCTTGATAGGCTTGTTGTAGATCTTTGTTTTGGCCGATTTCCGTGCTGTAGGCCGAAAGCTTTGGCAAGCAGGCGTTGTAGGCTTCTCGTAGCTCGTCGGAATTCATCACACTGTTCAAGTGGCTCACTGGGCTCCAGGCTTTGCTCAGGGTGTCGTCTAACTCTTCGAGCACTTCTACTAGGTTGTCCCACCCTGGGTTGTGGATTTTGCTTAAGGTGCGAATGGCATCTAGGTTAGCGTCTAAATGTTGGCTGATGATGGGTTCAATGTCAGGAATGTTGACTTCATTAAATTTCGGTAGAGCTTGGGGATTACGCAAAGTGTCTGTCATAGTGGCCATCAATCAATTAAAAATACATGTCTAGCTTAACAAGGTTGGGTCGAGTCTTGATAATTCAAGTGTAGCCCTAACAAAGTACTCAGGAGGCACCATGACAGCAGTACGGACATTTAAAGGCATGACGCCAAAATTAGGCCATGCCGTGATGGTGGATGATACGGCTGTGGTCATCGGCGATGTGGTGCTAGGGGATGATGTGTCCGTATGGCCCCATACGGTGATTCGCGGCGATATGCACAGCATTAAGGTCGGGGATCGTTGCAGTATTCAAGACGGCGCCATTTTACATATTACCCACGCCAGTGATTACAACCCTGGAGGCTACCCTCTAACGTTGGGGAATGATGTAACCGTTGGCCATCAAGCCATGCTGCATGGTTGCACCATAGGTAATGAGGTGCTCATTGGTATGCAGGCCATGGTCATGGATGGCGCGGTGATTGAGGATCGCGTGGTATTAGGCGCGGGGGCGTTGGTGCCGCCGGGTAAAACCCTTGCTAGTGGATACTTGTATGTGGGGCGCCCCGCAAAAGCAGCGCGAGAATTGACTGAAAAAGAACTCAGTTATTTTAAATACACTGCAGCTAATTATGTGAAACTGAAAAATGAATACCTAGACGAAGCTTAAAACGATACCTGGCTCACGTTATATGTGTGAGCCAGCTGGGTCTTTCAAAGACTTAGTACTATTAGCCTATTCAAATCGAAATGGTTTTTGTTAATGTGCTTGGAGGAATTCATCGCGTTCAGGAAGAACCATGCAACAAGCCATGATTATCGCTTGCTTGGTAATGTGCTTATTATTACCCAGCTTGCTCCTTGCCAAAGAACAACTTAGCCCTCTGATTCTTGCTAAGCATTATGATGGTGTCATGCACAGCAGCAGTTATTGGGTGAGTGAAAAACTAGATGGCGTGCGTTGCTACTGGGACGGATCACAGTTATTAACGCGCACAGGTCGCCCTATTCACGCCCCCACTTGGTTTACTCAAGATTTACCTACACAACCTTTAGACGGCGAGCTGTGGATTAAGCGTGGCGGTTATCAAGCGGTGACAAAGGTGGTATTGGATCAAACTCCTAATGATGAGCAATGGCGTCAAGTGCAATATCAGGTGTTTGATTTACCGCAAAGCGATGCCCCGTTCGAGCTGCGTCAAAAATTACTCAAGCACCTCATCAGTATCAGTAAAAATCCCTATGTGCATTGGGTGACACAAACCAAATTAGAAAGTGCCGCTGCCATTGAAAAATTATTGGACGACGTGGTGAGCAAAGGCGGTGAAGGTTTAATGCTACGTACTCCTGGCTCTTTGTATGAAACCGGTCGCAGTGATCATTTGCTTAAAGCGAAAAAACGCCAAGACAGTGAAGCCCGTGTCATCGCCTATCAGGCTGGTCGAGGCAAATACCAAAATAAAATGGGTGCTATTTGGGTAGAATTAGAAAATGGCAAAATGTTTAAGATTGGTACGGGTTTTAGCGACGACGAGCGAGAGAATCCGCCTCCCATTGGTAGCGACATTACCTTCTCCCATCAAGGATTCACGGAAAAAGGCTTACCAAGATTTGCCAGTTTCGAGCGATTAAAGCTCAGCGAATAAATTGATCACGGGAACATAAAAAAAGAGGCATTCGCCTCTTTTTTTATTCGTGCTTGTAAGCGTTAACTAAACGCCCAATCAATGCCAGCGGCTTTTCCCAAGCAAGGCCATTCTTGCCAGATAGAAGTGGTGTTGCCTTGTTTTTCTTTTACGAAGTTTTGAAATTCATGGCTTTCGTAATGACTTTCTTGAGGCATCATTTTATTTACGGTTTCTAATACAATTTGATCCAAACGATTTGCCAACTCTTCTCCTACAAGTTGATGGGCTACCACATTCGCTAAGGTCATATCCCATGGTATCAAAGGCATACCAACGCGAGAGATATAACGATCATTAATTTCCTCAAATAGGCGATGAGCCAAATAAGCTTCGTCCATCATGGCCATTAACCCAATGTGATGATTGGGCAAGTTTGGCGGAGAAATGAAATACTCTTCCGCGATGCGCAAAAATGGAAACACATGGTCTTCAATGCCAGCGGTTTGTGCGGCATCTTTTAGAGCGTCTAAGAACTCAGGTACATGATGAATGTACTCCATGGCAAACTGCTTAAGGGATTCCAACTCATTGTCTTTTTCAATTTTTAATCGATCCGGTAAGGTTTCGATATGAAATTGCAAATGGCGTTCTAGGCAGTGTGTGCGTTCTTCGTGGTAAAAAGCGTTGCTGATAATGGAGCGTAATGTGCTGACTCGCATTCTGGTCTCCTTGCAAATAATGGCTTCAAAAATGGGGCCAAATTTGCTGATTTTTAATTTTTATTATGATCTTTTTTTATTTTTCTTGTTCCCGATCAGTGGGGTTAAATTACGAAAAAAGCATGTTAATCACAATGTAAATTTAGGCAACGGTTAGAAGATAATCCCATAAAAAATGTGCCTTAATTCGTTTTTATTGTTAGCACCTAGTTGATGCAGTTAAGCCTAGTCTAAGTTTGAATTAATGCGAGAAATAAGGGCATAAAAATTCATTATGTGAGGTAGTTGGCATTACGCTGCATGATTTTAGGGAGGGTAAATAATTGCCAAAAGGCGCGCCCAAGCAAGAAGGCAAAAAGCGCCAGCCACAGGCCGTGATAAGTCCAAGCATCAAAGGCGTATTGCAATGGCAGGAATAAAAAAATCAAAGCAAAGATCACGCTATCGCGCATTTCGCGGCCTGCGGCTAATCCAATGAAGATGCCGTCTAACCAATAGCAGGCAAAACCCGCAAGGGGTAAGAAGATCAACCAGTACTGTAATTGCGCCAGCAAATGTAAAACCGGCGCTTGGCTGGTCAGTAAATGCACTATGGGTTCGTGAGCGACCCACAGCACCAAAGTAAACCCTAATGCAAAAAACAATGACCATTGCCCGCTGGCTTTAATGGTGGCCTTGATGCGAGATTGCTTTTTATCCGCCAAAGCTTTGCCCACTAGTGATTCCGATGCCACGGCGAAGCCATCTAAGGCATTGCTAATAAACATAAGTAAATTAATGAGGATTGCATTGGCGCTGAGTAAGACAGCGCTGTGCTGTGCTCCTTTGCTCATGAAAAAAGCAAAGGTGAATAATAATAAAAACGTGCGCACAAACAGTTGAACGTTTAACTGCATGAAATGCGTAAACTGGGTTTTGGCAAAAGCAAAGGCCGTGCTATCGATTAGCTTTGGGCGAATAAACAATACAGCCAACATAAGCTGAAATATTTCGGCAATATTGCTGGCATAGGCCACGCCATTACTGTTGAGATGCAAGCCGTAAACAAACCCATAGTTCAATGCGCCGTTTAATACGTTGGTGGCCACTAAAATGACTAAGGTGGCGCGAGTGCGTCCAAGGCCTATCAAATATCCTAGGGCCACATAGTTTAAAAGGCTCACAGGGGCTATATAAAATCGGATGCTTAAATAGTCATGACTTAATGGGCTAATGTCAGCCACGGCGTCCACTAAAAATAATAAGAGGGTGATGAGCCAAGGGGCCAGCAAGAGTAAAAGCAAGCCAATGACCATGGCCAGTAACACAGCACTTTGCAGTACGCCGGTTAGTCCGTGTGGGTTACGGTAGTGCTGGGCCACCAGTGCCGTGGTGCCCATGCGTAAAAACGCAAAGCTCCAAAACACAAAGGTAAACAAACTGGTGCCCATGGCCACGGCGGCCAAATAGCGGCTGTCGTCTAAGTGCCCAAGGATGGCGGTATCTACTAGGCCTAACAGGGGCACGGAAATATTCGACAACATGACGGGAATGGCCAGCTGCCAAAGTTGTCTATGCAACGAATGGGAATTTGAATCAGTGTGGTTTGAATGTGCCAAGGAAATCACTACCTATCTTGTGTGGTTCTTGGCATGATGGCCACAGAAAACGGAGAACATTATGCGACAGCACATAAACAAAGTCTTGTCCCCCTTATTGCTATCTATGTTAGGTGTGAGCTTCATGCTGGCTGGTTGCTCAGAGCAGCCCATGCCGGAAAGCTACCAGCCTTTACCGCAGAGCATCAAACTGACGGATGTGAATTTATATAATCAAAATGGCGACACCATTCATAGTGAAGCATTAACTGGTGGTTGGAGCTTGGTGTTTTTTGGTTACACCTATTGCCCAGACGTGTGCCCTACCACATTGGCCGAGCTGAATCGCGTGGCGGCGAAATTGACCAGTGATGATGTGCAGGTGGTGTTGGTGTCGGTGGACCCGGAGCGCGACACGCCAGCTCAATTGAAAAGCTACATCGAATATTTTAATCCCAAGTTCCAAGCGTGGAGTGGGGAAATCAACAACATTGAAAATCTTGCCCGCCAGATGCACATCTTTTTTCAAAAGCAGGCGTTTGGTGAAAGTTACTTGATGGATCACTCATCTCAAGTGGTGCTGGTGAATCCTGACGGGGAATACACAGGATTCTTTACGGCACCTTTGAACACAGACGAGATGAGCCGTTATCTAAACAGCCTTATGTGATTACTGTTTAAATAAACGGTAACCACTTTGGCTAAGTAAGAAAAACAGCGCGCTGGTCAACACAATGCTGGGGCCAGCCGGTGTATCAAAGTAATACGATAACCCTAATCCCATGGCCACGGCCAACATGCTGATAAGTGTGGCCAGCAGTGCCTTTTGCTTGGGGCCATAACTGAAGGGCCGCGCGGCCGCAGCAGGAATAATCAGCAGCGCAGTAATCAACAACACTCCCACTAGCTTCATGGCGCCGGCAATGACCACAGCCAACAACACCATGAACAATAAACGTAAGCGCGCCACGTGATAGCCTTCCACCTGGGCTAACTCTTCCGACACACTGGCGGCTAACAAACCTTTCCACATGCGCGAAAGTGCGAGCAACACCAAGGCGCTACCTATGGCCATGGTGATTAAGTCTTGGCGATCCACTGCTAATAAATCCCCAAACAAATAGGCATTGATATCGATGCGCACATTATCCACCAAGCTTAGGGTCACTAAACCCGCCGCCAGAGTGGTGTGGGCCATCAAACCTAATAGGGTGTCGCTGGGAATAAAGTGCTGGCGTTGTAAGCTGGCCAAAATCAACGCCACAAATACGGCGCATAGCACAATGGCTACATTGAGTTGCACATCAAACACAAATCCAAGGGTGATGCCGAGCAAGGCACTGTGAGCTAAGGTGTCACCAAAATACGCCATGCGTCGCCACACGATGAAACTGCCCAATGGGCCGCTCATTAAGCTTAATAACCAGCCGGCCAGCAGAGAATCTAATAACCACATCATATTAGTTGTCTCCTTTATCTTGGTTGGCGGACTCTGAGTGTCCTGGGCCATGATCGTGATGGCAATGTTCACCATGGGTATGATCATGGTGATGGGTATAAGGCACCAAATGGGCCGGCATGGAGCGGCCAAATAATTCTAAATAGCTGGGGTCTTGTTGCACTTGTTGTGGGTGTCCTTCGCAGCACACATGGCCGTTCAGACAAATAACCTTATTGGTGGCGGCCATGACCAGGTGTAAATCATGGCTTACCATGAGCACACCGCAGTTTAATTCGTCTTTTAAATTACTGATGAGATGGTAAAGCTCAGCTTGGCCACTCACATCCAAGCCTTGTACGGGTTCATCTAAAACCAAAAGCTCTGGATTGGCTAATAACGCGCGGGCTAGCAATACTCGTTGCAGTTCGCCACCGGAAAGGCGTTGCATGGGGCGATTGAGTAATTCGGTTATGCTGAGGCGCTCACAGACTTGCATGAGTTGGCTTTTGTGATAGCCCTTGGCCAGTTGCAAAAAGTGTTTAACAGAGAGGGGTAGGGTTTCCGGCAGACTCATTTTTTGTGGCATATAACCAATGCGCAAGCCGGGTAAGCTCATGCGTTGGCCGCTGCTGATGGTTTCTAAGCCTAACGCCAATTTCAACAAGCTGCTTTTGCCGGCGCCGTTGGGGCCAATGAGGGTGACGATTTCCCCGCGATGAATCTCGAGGTTAACCTCTTTTAAAATGGTGCGGCCTTGGCGGATAAAACTGACATTACGCAGTTTAATTAAATAATCTTTCATGCCAGAGGCTTTCCTTACTCACGAATTTTGCGCCAAATAAACGGCCATAGGGTATCATATCGCCAATTTGAACGCGGTAAAAAAATAGGTTGTCTATGCAGTGGTTAAGATTGGGTATGTTGTGGGTATTGGCCAGCATGAGTGTGAACCTATGGGCCCAGACCAATCCCCATCAGGTGTTGGTGTCGATTCACCCCATTGCCCTTCTCATTAAAAGCGCATGGCCAGAGGTTGAGGTTGCCACCTTGGTGCCGCCAAACCAATCCCCCCATGACTTTGCGTTAAAACCCAGCCATCGACACATCATTGTCAGTGCCAAACATGTGGTGTGGCTAGGTGAAGATATGGAGCCATATTTAGCCAAAGTGCTGGGTAAGCATCATTCTGTGATGGACCTGTCGGGTTTATTTGAAGCGCATCAAGATCATGGGGATGAGCATGCTGCCCACCAAGATCATGACGGGCACGAAGAACACGCCGCACACCCACAGCATGATGCCCATGCAGGACATGATCACGGTAATGTGGATCCGCATATCTGGCTCAACCCAGCAGCGGTGCCGCATATTTTGCAGTTGGTGCAAGCTCTCTTAGATTTACCAGAACCCACTGAGTTTTTAGCTGAATATGGCAAATGGCAGGTACAAGCCAAAGGGGCTTTATCGCAACATGAAAAAGGCTTTGTGAGCTTTCATGACGCCTTTCATTACTGGGTGAGTTATTTCAATTTGCACCAAGCGGCGGTATTGGCGGTGAACCCAGAACAGCCTGTGGGCACTCGACATTTACTGGAAGTCAGACGCTTGTTAGAAAGCGGCAAGGTGGCGTGTTTATTCGTTGAGCCGCAATTTAAAGCCAGCATTGTGGATAAATTACAGCAAGGCACCGATGTGGCCGTGGTGAAAATTGACCCATTGGCTTCTAATTTTAAGGTAGAAAGCGCCGGCTTTTTAGAATTTTATGCGTATTTACAGCGCCAATTTCAGCAGTGCTTTTTACCTAACTGATTGATTCCTATAAAAATCTTTATTTAGCCCCTTAAAAAGGGCCTATCATCCCGCGGTCATACTGGCTTGTCAGACTGGGTGTCTACACTTAGTCTGAATACTTTAAAATAAAAAAGTGATCAGTATGTCCGTCGCATTACATGCCGAAAACGGCACTGACAAGCGCATTGCAACACTGGCTCAATACCAGCAAGTGCGCCAATACAGCGAAGCGCTTATAGCGCCGCTTTCTGCCGAAGACTGCGCCTTGCAAGCCGCGGCGTTTGTAAGCCCAGCCAAATGGCATTTGGCTCACACCACTTGGTTTTTTGAAACCTTCATCTTACTGCCCCATGCTCCAGGCTATACAGCCTACCAAGCCGAATATCAGTATTTGTTTAACAGCTATTACAACGGTATTGGCGAGCAGTTTGCTCGACCCAAGCGTCACCTGTTATCACGCCCTTCGCTACAAGACATTTTGCATTACCGCCATCACGTGGATGACGCCATGGCACAGCTCATACAAGGTGACTCGCAATGGGATGCATTGGTGGTGTTAGGTGTGAATCATGAGCAGCAACACCAAGAATTATTGCTCATGGATTTGAAATACTGCTTTTTTCAAAATCCTCTATTCCCCGTTTATGGCAACAACACAATGGACCGACCGGTTCAGCTGTTAACTCATGAAGGATTTGAAAACTTTGCTGGCGGCTTATTTGAAATTGGCGCTCAAGGCAGCGGCTTTCATTTTGATAACGAAACCCCGCGCCACCAAATATTTGTAAACGATTTTCAATTGGCGCGCTCATTAGTCAGCAATGATATGTATTTAGCATTCATCGAAGACGGTGGCTATGACCAAGCCATGCTATGGCTAAGTGATGGTTGGGCGTGGCGACAAAACGCAAACGTCACTCACCCTTTGTATTGGGTGCAACAAGGGGAACAATGGTTTGAATACAGCTTACAAGGCTTGAAGCCCCTTAATAAAAAACAAGCGGTGTCCCATGTGAGCTTTTACGAAGCCCATGCGTTCGCGCAATGGTGCGGTGCGCGTTTGCCCAGTGAAGCCGAATGGGAAGTGGCGGCCCATCAAACCCTGTATGGCCCCCATCAAACCAGTTTGGCGCATATGTTTGATCATAACTGGCAATGGACACAAAGTGCGTATCAACCCTATCCAGGTTTTAAAACACCCGCCGGAGCAGTGGGTGAATACAACGGCAAGTTCATGTGTAATCAAATGGTGTTACGCGGAGGGTGTGACTTAACCCCAGCCAAACACAGCCGCATTACCTATCGAAACTTTTTCTATCCACAAGATCAATGGGTGAAAACAGGCATTCGCTTAGCCAAGGATTTGGGCGAATAACGCAACCGACCAGAGGAGATATCCATGGGGAGTGAACGTAAGGCGCAAGAGGGGGTGTATTTTTATGATTATAATTTGCACCAGCAAGATCAAAAGCAAGAAATCCTACACGGCTTAAGACAACAGCCTAAACGTATTTCGGCCAAATATTTTTATGATCAAACCGGGTCAGAATTATTCGAGGCCATCACGCAATTGGATGAGTACTATCCCACTCGCACCGAAATACAATTGCTGCAGGATTATCGCCAAGCCATTATCGATCAAGCTGGCGAAAATGCCCTGTTAATTGAATACGGCAGTGGTGCCAGCACTAAGATTCGCTTGTTATTAGATGCACTTAAACCGCAAGCCTATGTGCCCTTGGATATCAGCAAAGATTTTTTATTTGAAAGCGCCATTGAATTACGCCAACAATTTCCGTGGTTAGAGATTCACGCTACTTGTTTGGATTATCGTCAGCCTGCCACCTTGCCGCGACGCTTTGCTCCTAACGCTAAAAAAGTGGCGTTTTTTCCTGGCTCAAGCTTGGGAAACTTTTCACCGGATGAAGCCCATTCATTTTTAAATGGCGTGCGCGCCACCGTAGGGGATAACGGCGCACTGTTGATTGGTGTGGATTTGGTCAAACCTCAAGACGTACTCAACGCGGCCTATAACGACAGCCAAGGAGTGACAGCGGCGTTTAACCTAAATTGTCTACAGCACCTAAACACCTTGGGG
>JBFEWA010000459.1:0-2074 GCA_041546605.1 Bermanella sp. | reverse complement strand
TGCTCGGCAAGATTAATGTTCGGTTTTCACTGCTGGCGGCTAAGGCGGCGGGGATCACACCTGAGACGCCTCTTACGGCGCCGGTTAAAGCCAGTTCACCCAACAATTCGTATTGGCTTAAAGGCTCACACGGGATTTGTTCGCTGGCGGCTAAAATCCCCAGGGCAATGGCTAAATCAAAACGCCCCCCTTCTTTGGGTAGATCTGCGGGGGCGAGGTTCACCGTGATGCGGCTGGCAGGGAACTCAAAACCACTGTTTAAAATGGCACTGCGCACCCGATCTTTGCTTTCTTTAACGGCGGCTTCCGGTAAACCCACAATGGAGAAAGCGGGTAATCCATTGGAAAGATGGGTTTCTACATGAACCAGTGGCGCATCAATGCCCACCTTGGCCCGTGAATACACTACTGCTAACGACATGGCGATCCTTGCGGTCGTATGAAATCAGCGTGTTAGTGTAAGCCTTGAGTGAATCCGCACTATCAGACGTAAGTATGAAATGTGGCAAGCTCAATACGCTGTTAAGGCTTAATGTGCGCCTCTAATGCAGCCACTTGCTTTTCTAGGGCCTCTAACTTCTCGCGGGTGCGTAATAAAACCGCTTGCTGGGCTTCAAAATCATCACGGCTGACCACATCCATTTTGTTTAACTGGCGAGCAAGGATTTGTTGGATGTTATTTTTCAGGTCTTGGCTGGCTTGCTCCGGCAGTAATGCACTAATTTGTGACGCGATTTTGTCTAAAATTTCGGCTTTCATTTTGCTCTCCTATTTGCCCAGCAGTGTACCACAACCCCAGTATTTATCAGGCCTATACACTAGTGCTTAGACTCAATTCGCCAATTTGGGGTATTTATCACGAAACCGCATTTATTTGCCACAAGCTGCTTGAAATGAAGTGGTCACACAGCATAAGTTATTCTCATGGTGCAGCTTTGTGCTCGTGATTAATTACGGGGCAAATCCATGCACTGTATTTGAGCTTGTTTTGTATTATCGCCACAAAATGGGGCATCTATGGTGTTCAGTTAAGCCCACGCTTGGCTGAAAGCCCTTTAATTATGCGCTTTGGGCAAAGTTGGTCTCATCCTTGCTAAAAGAGTGCATAGTTTAAAAGATGGTTTTGTTTTGTGCGCTAATGCTGAGCATGTCTCGCTAATTTTAAGCCGGACAGCGTATTCGCTGGGCACACAATAAAAACAATTTATTCCTAAGGATAACTTATGAAAACTCTATCTAAAGCGGTTGCAATGGCATCTCTACTTTCAGCTGGCGTGATGGGCGCACAAGTAGCGAATGCTGAAGTTGAACTATCTGCGCAGCTTGATTCAATGTACTTGTTCCGCGGCCAAGACCAAGGTACAGGCGGTCTAATTTCTGCTTCTATCGATTACTCACATGATTCTGGCTTGTATGCAGGCACTTGGATCGCTTCTGCACCTGAGTATGATGCATATGTAGGCTTTGCAATGGAGGCGGGTGACATTGAGTTAGATCTTGGTATTACTTCTTATGCATATCCTAATGCAGGTAGTGGCGCTGATAGCGCAACCGGCTTGGGTGAAGAAGTAGAAGTTTATCTAAATGCTGGGTTTATGGGGGCAAGCTTCCATTATTCTCACGGCCTAGAAGTACTTGAAGATACATCTTATATCGCTTTAGGTTATGAAATGGATAACATCTCGGTGACTTACGGTATGTATGATGCTGAAGATGTTGATGGTGCGACTTATTCACACGTTGATCTTAGCTATGGTTTGAGTGATGAGTTGACTCTGACTGTTTCTAAATCAATGGATGATAGCTCTGATGCGGCTATTGCTGCTGATGAGGCTGCAGTTGAAGACCTACAAGTTCTAGTAACTTATGTATTGCCTATTAAATAAGGCAAACTAATCAACAAAGCTGAGTGCTTGCTCAGCTTTGTTTTTCTACCCTCAAGGAGTTTGATATGAAATTGGTTACGGCCATTATCAAGCCATTTAAATTAGACGATGTGCGTGAAGCACTGTCTGAAATTGGCGTTCAAGGCATCACAGTGACAGAAGTGAAAGGCTTCGGTCGCCAGAAAGGC
>JBFEWA010000086.1:0-10044 GCA_041546605.1 Bermanella sp. | reverse complement strand
GGCTGTTCCAATAAAAATCTCGCTTTAACGTCGGATTTCAACAAACCCACTTGATGCGGCAAAGTCTTAGCCGCTTGCATACGTTCAAGATCATTTGGACAGAAATAGCTGATATTTTTACTAAAACCCTGCTGAATTTCTTTAATACTGACTTCCGGAATCTTTTGAGATTCCAAGGCAACGGCCAAGGCGTAATCATCCAATAAAAAACCATCTTTCCAGGCCCAGTCATTTTGCAGACTCACGGCTTTTTGCGCATATTGGCAACGGCGCAACCCCATAAACATAGCGTGGAAGGCCTGAGTGCCCGCCACCTTAATTGCCATGGCATCGGTTTCAAGTTCAATTTGGCGGCATTTCCAAGCAGTTAAACGACGGTGCAAATGATACAAGCCCGCAAACGTCCATTGCTGTAACAAGTGGATTTGCTGCCACACCCACAACTCACCATATTCATAAAAGGCAATATTTTCCTTTTGCATGCGCTTTAGTAAGTTTTGGTGACGCTTATCTTGGCCTGACGCCCTAAAATACAGCCATTCGCTCACGTGGTGCATCAGATAAAACGCCACTTTTTTATGCTTGCATCTAAAATGCGAAAGCTCGTGGGCAACCATGGCGGATAACTCATTTAATGTCAGTGACATCAACAGAGGCGCACCAATGATGAGCTTATATTCATCCCGATAAATACTATTAATCCCGGAATAGGCATCCACGCGCATGGCGGTTTCATTATTGATTTCAATGCGCTTGGGTGGGCGTACATTCAAATGACGGCTCATTTGTTGTACCAATTCAAATAATGCAGGGGCTTCGTGACGTAGCAATACTCGCCCATGATATGAGCGGAAGCCACCAAAAATTGGGCGCAACAATATATACATCAAGCCCAAGCATATGACCGCAGGACATGCCCAATGGGTAGCAGTTAGATATTCTTCAGCCAAGATATTTTCAGTCATGGGCTCACTGAAAAAATACACCCCACTACTAAAAGCAAACAATACGCCTGCAATATATAGCAATGGCAATAGCAGGCTTATGGCCTCAACCATAAACAACTGGGAAGATTCTCTTAAAGATAGGCGTTCAGGAGCCGCTTGCCCTTTGAAGCTAGCATTGATGTAGTGAATCAATTTTAAACTATTAGGACTGGCTGACGTGTGCTGGGCAGATGTACGCTTGGCTTGCTTACTGGCTAATTTCCAGTCAACTTCCGCATAATTATCTGCGACAGGGCTTACCGCACGTAACGGCCCATTGAAATGTCGCTTTGCTGCAAAGTTGGCAAACACCCGCCACCCCATTCATTAAAATTATTATTTTTTGAGCAGAATCAGTACCTAAGTCTGAGACCGGCGCTACTTTATTACAAAAAGACACACTTTAAAACAATTGTTTGAACACTTTTTCATCATATGGGCAGCGCACTGCGCTCAATGACCTTGCGCATAACAAAGCTGGAATGAACACCGGTTACCCCTTCAATTCGGGTTAACTTACCCAGTAAGAAGTGCTGATATGCTTCCATATCAGCCACGACTACCTTTAGGACATAGTCTGCGCTTTGCCCAGTGATCAAATAACACTCAAGCACTTCCTTCATTGCGGCAACCTTAGATTCAAAGGATTCAAAGCGCTCAGGGGTATGGCGATCCATGCTAATAGAGATCATTGCCAACAAATCCAACCCTAGGCGCTTGGCGTCCAACAGAGTAACCGTTTTTATAATGAATCCAGCGTCTTGAAGTGCTTTCACCCTTCTTGAGCATGGACTGGCAGACAACCCCACCTTTTCAGCCAACTCTAAATTACTGATGGCGCCGTTTTTTTGCATCTCCTGCAGGATGCGCCTGTCGGTACGATCTATCTGCATAAAACCCCCATAGATTTCACATATAAACAATAATGAGCAACATTAAACTATATTTATTACAAATATAGCAATATATCACCCAAATAGAGCAATATCATTAGCACATTTGCAAACATTCACCCTTAAAACGCACCTATACTATTCACAACTTAGGAACACCTAGATCGCCACAAGCGAAACAGAGACAAGCAGCCACAAGCTTCCATGTCATGACGAATCACCACAAGTGACTCATTCCTAAGTATCGACACATTCATATTCAAAAGAGAGCCATCATGTTTGATCACACCAAATACCGCCCTTTTGCTGCCATACAAAAAGCCAATCGCCAATGGCCAGCAAACACCATCCAAGCAGCGCCCGTTTGGTGTGCGGTAGACCTGCGTGACGGCAATCAGGCTCTAATCGAGCCTATGAATGTGTCGCAAAAGCAAAAAATGTGGCAATTATTAGTGGATATCGGCTTCAAACATATTGAAGTTGGATTCCCTAGCGCCTCGCAAACCGACTTTGATTTTGTCCGTTGGTTGATTGAAGAAGATCAAATCCCAGATGACGTCACCATTCAGGTATTGGTACAGGCCAGGGACGAATTGATTGAGCGCACTTATGAGTCATTAAAAGGCGCCAAGCAGGCAATAGTGCACGTCTACAATTCCACTTCCCCAGTGCAACGGGAAAAGGTCTTTAATCTAGACAAACAAGGCATCATTGATATTGCCGTCAATGGTGCGAAAAAAGTGCAAAGCGAAGCAGCACGATATCCACAGACACAATGGACCTTTCAGTACAGCCCGGAAAGCTTCTCCAGTACTGAAACCGATTTTGCCATCGAGGTTTGCAATGCAGTGATTGATATTTGGCAACCTACGCCAGAAAACAAAGCCATCATCAATTTACCGGCCACGGTTGAATGTGCTGGTCCCAATGTATTTGCCGATCAAGTAGAAACCTTCTGCGAAGGGGTGAATCATCGCGACAGCTTAATCATCAGCATTCACACCCATAATGATCGCGGCTGCGCTGTGGCCGCTGCAGAATTATCTCTATTAGCTGGCGCCGATCGCATTGAAGGCACATTAATGGGAAATGGCGAGCGCACAGGTAACATGGATTTAATCACCATGGCCATGAATCTTTACAGCCAGGGTATTGATCCCAAGGTGGATCTAGCCGATGCCGCACGCATTACACGCACCGTAGAAGAATGCACCAACATTCCAACCCATGCTCGTCACCCATGGGTGGGCGACTTGGTATACACGGCCTTTAGCGGCTCCCACCAAGACGCCATTAAGAAGTGCTTGGCCTTACAAGAAGAGCATGAGCCTTGGGACGTGGCCTACTTGCCCATCGACCCGAAAGATTTGGGCCGTAACTATCAATCCGTTATTCGTGTGAATAGCCAAAGTGGTAAAGGCGGAGTGGCGTACATTTTGGAACATGAGTTTGGTATTCAATTGCCAAGATGGATGCAAATCGACGTCAGCCAAAAGGTACAGCAAGCCAGCGAAAGCAAAGGAGAAATGTCGTCTCAGGAAATTTATAAGATCTTCCAAACCGCTTACAGCGAACACGCGCAACCCTTGACCGTCATCGATTACGACATTCAGGCGAAAAACTCGAAAACCGGTAAAACCATGCACATACAGCTGCAAAATGACCACGACAACTTTGTAGTGGAAAGCCACAGTGATGGTGCCCTGGATGCGTTTTGCCAAGGTTTGTCCAAGCACCTAGGCATTACATTGGACGTCGTACAATACAACCAGTCTTCCCTTGGGGAACATACTCAGGCGTTAGCGCTTGCCTGCGTGGAGCTGAACATCAACGGACACCCCTACAAAGCATGTGCCCAAGACCAAGACAGCCTTAAGGCAAGCTTTATGGCCATCGCTACCGCATGCAACCAGCATTTAAGCAGCGAGGTCATCGCCGCTTAAGCCCCCTTCTGGACACTTATTGCCAATAAAAATATTGCAATAAGTGTCCTGCAAAAAGCCACAATGCTTCTATTCTTAATACATGGAATAACCTTCACAGGATAAAAGCATGTGGAACGCCCTACCAATCCGATTCAAGCTCTCCCTAGTCATTGGGGTTGCTCTGCTTATTAGCTTAATAGCCTCCACCATCATCAGTAACAACGCCATGCGAAACATGGTAATGGGGCGCATCGAAGTGCAAGAGATTCCAGCCTCTCTTAACTCGGTGGCCAATGCCATTGAAAAAGAAATCAGCATCCCTGTAACCATTTCAAAAGCCATGGCACAGAATTATTTCACCAATCAATGGCTATCCGAGGGTGAACCCAGCGAACAACTGGATGACATCATCACCTATTTGAAAAGCATGCAAAATGACAATAACGCCATCACCTCATTTATTGTTTCAGGGCAAACACAAAATTATTACACAGGCCAAGGTATCTCTCGTCAGGTAAAACCCGGTAGTGATGATTGGTTTTTCAATTTCATAAAAAGCGGGAAAAGCTACTCACTGGACATCGATCTAGACTCTGAACTAAACACCCTCGCCTTGTTTATTAATTACCGCACCCAAGATGGAAAATCCATTGCAGGTATTGGCATGAGCATCAACCAAGTCACCCAACTGATTAAAGGTTATAAAATTGGTAAAAATGGCTTGGTATTTGTCACCAACCCTAAAGGGGAAATTCAAATTCACCCTGACGGTAATGTAAAAAGCGGTACACACATTGACGAATATTTTGGTGCTGATACCGGCAAACAATTATTACAAAAAGACAAATCCACCATTCTAGAAACCCACGAAAACAAAGACAGCATATTAGCGGCCAAATATCTTCCAGGATTAAACTGGTACGTAATAACCGATATACCAACAAAAGAAATTCACGGCCCTATTAATGCCTCTAGCCTTAATTTAGTTTTATTAAATTTGCTGGTGGCAGTTATTTTAGTTGCGGCTGGACTTTGGGTGGCAATGGGTGTTGCCAGACCAGTACATCGCGCATCTACCATGCTCAATCAAATTGCATCCGGTGATGCTGATCTGACACGTCAAATGCCAGTGGATACGCAAGATGAGGTTGGCCAACTGGCTAAATCCTTTAATCACTTCGTGAATCAATTAAAAGTATTAATTAAAGCCGTGAGCAATACAGCACAGGAAGTAAACAACACGGCTTCGCAACTTAATGATGCGGCCAGCAAAACCGAAAAGAACACCGAAAATCAACAAATGAGTGTGGACATGGTGGCCGCCGCCATCAATGAAATGGGCGCCACAGTGCAAGAAATTGCACAAAATGCCAACGATACCGCTGATGCTGCCAAACAAGCCAGCATGGAAAGTAAAGAAGGCCAAACCGTTGTTAACAATACTGTAAACGGCATAAAAAGCTTATTTGATAAGATGCAAAACGCCTCAAAAGTCATCACCACGCTTGCCACGGACGTAGGTGAAATCAGTACCGTACTTGCAGTCATCAAAGGTATTTCAGAGCAAACTAATTTATTGGCATTAAATGCCGCCATTGAAGCCGCACGAGCCGGCGAACAAGGCCGAGGTTTTGCGGTAGTGGCCGATGAAGTACGCACCCTTGCCCAACGCACCCACGAATCAACAGAAGAAATCAACGCCATGATTGTGAAGTTACAAAATGGCGCGCAGGATGCAGTAAGCGCCATGAATAGCGGTGTAGAAACCGCACATGACTCGGTAGAAAATGCTGACACCGCGGGTAAATCCCTAGAAAAAATCACCCAAGCCATTAATGCCATTACCGATTTGAGCATGCAGGTTGCCACCGCCACCGAAGAACAAAGCTCTGTAGTAAATGAGCTGAATAATCACATACTCAACATCAAGACCATGTCTGACGATAACACCCAAGAAACCAAAATCATCAGTGAGCGCTGCAGCAACCTAACCCAGTCTTCAGGCAAACTCACCAGCATGGTTTCTCAATTTAAACTTAATTAAATCGCTTAAATTGCAACAAGTGCTGGCCTTTCACAGCCAGCACAATTGCCATAACAATAAATATCAGTGCAATCACATATAAGCTAAAGGGCACAGAAAACCCTTGCGCCAAAGCCCCTGCCAATACACCAGACATAGCAGACACAACTTGAGAAATGATGGTGTAAATACTCATTACCCGCCCACGAATGGCCACCGGAGTAAATTGCTGCAACCCTGCCACAATAAAGCTCACGATTATTCCTGCTAAGGTGGTACCTATAATCAGCATTAAGCAGCTCAACCAAGTAGTTGAAATGAACCCAATCATGGCAATGGATACACCACACAACATGAGCATAACAACTATGGATCGACCAATAGGCAATAAGTGCTTAAATTTCATGGCAAACAAACCGCCCAAAATCAAAGATAGAGCAATGAGCCCTAAGTACTGCCCTTTTTCTTGAACATTCAAACCTAATTGATTTTCAGCCACTTGAGGCAATACCACCTGCATAGGCCCCATCATCAAATACCCAATAATGGCGGCAAACAATAGCTGCGCAATAATGGGAATTTGTTTCATTTGATCAAAACAATCCAACCATTCTTGCTTCAATTTTTCATGACTTAAGCGACGATGCACATTAGGCGCATTAACCAGCAACAAGCTAGACACAACAAACATGCCCATACTTAATTCCACCACACCAGACCAACCCGCTATGGTTTGCACTTGCGTAATAATAATGGGCGCCAAGCCAAATCCAAGCATGACCAATAAATTAAATACTATAGTGGCTTGTGCAATTTTATCCGCTCCCACATATTGCCCCATGGACGCCAACCTCGAAGGTGCAACAAACGCCCAGCCAACACCCACAAAAAAACTAGCTAATAAAAACAACCAGATAGGCGCGGCGAAATCAAACGTGATAACACACCACATTCCTAATGCACCAAGAATGAAAAAATTCTGCGCGATTAACAACACCCGCTTCGCGCTGTAGCGATCAATATAAGCCCCTGCCACCCAGCCAAAAATAATTGGCGGCCCAAAACAGAAACCATACGCCAATCCCGCTAAAAGCGAAGAATCAAACGCCTCTAGGCTGTACAAGATGGCGGTATAATTCACCATGTGTCCAGCCACAAACGCTAAAAAACAAGAAACATAAAACACAATTATTTTCATAAAATATGAAACAGGTGGCGAACCACCTGCTTCCCTTATTAAGGTAAGACAGGATCTAGCACAATCAAGCTGGGCTGTGCATCTTCAATGTGCCAACTTGGGAAGCTGGAGTTGGTTGTGTAGACACGCCCTTCTGGAGAAATTTCCACATCCCGCGTGAACGTTACACGCTTAGGCATAGGGTAATGTTGCCAACGCTTTTCGTTATAGTAATAAGCATACAATGCATCACTGGTATTCCCATTCACCCATACGATTTGACGTTGCTTATCAACATTCAAAGAATACGGTGTTTCACTACCCAAGGGTTTTACCGGAATATCAAAAAATTCAAATATTTCTTTATTTTGATCAAAACGAACGATTTGCGACTCAGGAAAGGCCGCTATCCAAATACCACCTTGCGCATCAATACGCAGACGGCGAGGCCCATGAAATGGGGTTTTATACATTTTAATTTCACGGGTTTCTGGATCAATTCGACCAATGCTGTCGGCATGCAAGCGTGCAAACCAAATACCACCGTCAGGAGCAATATCCAAACCATAAGGTAAAGGCACACCCGTTGAGTCTCGATCCACTGCTGCCCAGTTAGCAACCGGTAACCCCCAGCTCATTAATTTCAATAACACACCCATTAAATTAACCGTAACGGTTTCTTTGAATGAACGACTAGGCAAATCAAACAGTTCAAAGGTTTGTTTAGTGCGATCAAACATCCCCACCTGATTAGACAAAGCCAATGTAAACCAAACATTGTTATCTTGATCCACCCGTAACGTGTGAGGGTAATACCCTTTATTCATTAAGTGATTTTTCCACTCTTTAGTTGTAGGGTTAAATTCAATAATACGCTGCTGGTAAGACGCAGTAATAAAGATACTGCCGTCCACTGGGCTTTCCGCAAATGAATGGATACCCGCAAAGGTTTCATGCTTAGGAAATTCTTTTAACCGGGCACCTAACAAACCACCTAATTTATCCCCTTCTTCTCGTGGCAATTTATAAACGCGATATTCACCGGTTTTGGGGTTTATCTCATACATACGATCTTGCAAATTATCACCCACATAAACCAATCCATTTGAGTGATATAGCAAGTCATGCATTTGAGAAAAGCTATCGCCAATTGGTAATTCTTTTACTTTCGCCTTGGCTAAATACTCATCCCACTGAGTACCTGCTTGAATCTTAGTGGGATCCGCATTTAAAACCCCGTATTTGTCATGCAACAACTCTGGCAGCACATCCTGAGCATCATCCGCTAAGCGTGCCCCATAATTCACCATGCGATAAATAGTCTCATCCCATTCTTGTATACTGCGATCACGTCTCAAGTACATGGAACCTTGCTGATGACAAAAACCACACTGCATGATGTAGTGCTTTTTTAGGTCTTCTTCTAAATCCAATGCTGCCAACCAAGTATTAGCCGGCCGTGATGCCGCAAGTAACACCGGGTCTAACTCTTCTTCCAAGGTTACCTGCCAAGTTTGATTGGCCGGCATTTCTGCGGTGACATCTTTAAAACCGGGTTTTCTTAAGCGATAACGCACCATGTCATTGGTATTATTTAGAAATGACACTTGGCCTTTGGCATCCGTAAACACCGTTTGCGTTATGTTCGAACGATTTAAAACACCCTCAGGCGGATAGCCACTATCGCTGCGATCAAGGGTATATCCACTTACAGGAGTTTGACTTACCATGACCACAGACAACGGCTTGCCCGAATCATCCGAAACCTGCACCAAACCTGCAAAACTCATGTGAGAAAGCAATAAAGCCGAAGCCATGCCTATTATTGTTTTAATCTTCATGACTTCACATACTCCATTTCACTTTGTTCCAAGAATGCAAAAAATGCCTGCTCGGTGGTTTTCTCTGGTTGATGATGAAAATGACGTTTAATTTTTTCGTTACTCAGGACAGGTCTGAATTCAATAAACTTTACTTGCTCAGGCCCGTATTGGGACAATCCTAAAGGTTTCAAAATAGCCAACACACCACGCAACAACCATGACGGTATACCCACATAAGGTTTATTTAAATGCCGAGCAATTTGTTTAAGGGTTAAAGTGCCATCACCAGCCACATTAAACACCCCTTCCACATCGGTTTTAGCTGCCTCAATCAAATACGCCACTAAATCATCTACCCAAACAATCACAAAAGGCGATGAAGAACCGGCGATCCCCATAATCACGCTTTTACTAAAAATATTCGTAATGGGGTTTTCAAAATTTGGCCCCAACACAGTACCCGGACGTAATACAACCTGCTGCATCATCGGAAACAGTTGACGGTATTTACTTAGCATTTCTTCCACTTGACGCTTATGGGAGGAATAAAAATAATCTTCATTTCCTCGTACCGGCATGTCTTCTGTCAACCATTCAGCATTATCCTTCCAATATCCATAGGCTGCCCCACTGGATGTGACGATGAATTTTTTAACGCCACACTCGACTGCAGTTTTCAGCAAAGACTCGGTTGCTGTCACATCCACTTCAAAGGCTTGCTCTCGAGTCATGTTTTCTGGCAATTTAATAATGGACGCCAAATGAATAATTACATCAGGCATAATTTGCTTAACCCAAGACATGAGTTTTTCTTCACGAATATCACTAGAAAAATGGTGCTCTTCATCCATGCCATCAATTGTATGTAAGGCCGTTGTAAATAATTCGACCGCTGAATCTTGTTTGAACACTTCAACTAAGCGGGACCCTATATCCCCAGCTGCGCCAGTAATGAGTATTTTCATCATGCCAACCCTTTCTTATTTTTATTCATATACACCCGAGAAATCGTTGCAAACAATCCCCCCGATACAATGTGCCACGTCCCCCAGAACGCGCTAATCAATGCCATACCGTACTGCCCATCGAATTGCGTAAACACGATGGCAATGGCAAGGGAGGAATTTTGCATACCCACTTCTAGGGTCACCGCTTTTTTATCCGCCGTATTCAGCTTTGCTGCTTTTGCAGAAAAATAACCCGTGGCTAACGCCAAG
>JBFEWA010000435.1:0-2357 GCA_041546605.1 Bermanella sp. | reverse complement strand
TAAATCTGAATGATAGATAAATAAAAAGGGCTGAAGCCCTTTTTTAATGCTCCAAGTGGCGGAATTTTTCGTAATCTTCAATAAAGTGTTTTAGCCAACTGATGATTTGCTTGGTAGATACCTTGAAGCTGTCTAAGTAAGCATCTCTTAAATCTTGTAGTACCTGCCAGTCTTTATGTAGCTCGTTTGAGAAATTAAACGCCTTCATGTTCCAGCCATCCAGTTCTCTTTGTTCGATGGGGCTATCTATAAGAACATTGAAATCAGTATGAATGGGGTTTCCTTTGATCTTTTCGGCTAATTCATGGACGGTGTTTTCTTCCCCTTCTAAGATTTGGATGAAATGACCATCGTCGTAAAACAAAACACCGGTTATATCGAGTAGTGGATTATTCTGGCGAGAGGCTACTAATATCTCGCGAAAGTGCTTGGGAGTATCTTCTTGGGAACCAATGTATTTGCTGGTGTACATGAACAAGTGCATAGCCGGACCATACCTCAGAATCGTCTCTTAAGTATGGCCCCGAATGCTCAAAATGCCATGAAGGATGATGCCTAGTGAGGGCGCATGGCCACGTCTTCTAGGCTATCAATGATCTGCTGGTAGCTATCATAGCGACGCTCACTGATGTGGCCGTCTTCTAGGGCTTTCTTAATGGCACAGCCAGGTTCGGCATGGTGCTTACAATCGCGGAATTTACAGGTGCCAATGAACGGTTTGAACTCTTTAAAGCCTTCTAGGATTTCATGGGGCTCCATGTGCCACAGGCCAAATTCACGTATCCCTGGGCTGTCGATTAAATCCCCGCCGCTTGGGAAGTGGAACAAGGTGGCCGTTGTGGTGGTGTGCTTGCCTTTACGGCTTTGTTCGCTCAAGGCGCCCACGCGAATATCTTCATCCGGCAGTAAGGTGGAGATGATACTGGATTTACCCACGCCACTTTGACCCACAAATACACTGATGCGATCTTTGAGGAAGCCTTTTAACTCATCTAGCCCAGATTCGGTCTTGGTGCTGGCTTGAATAAAGCGGTAACCAATTTCTTGATAGTCATGCACTAGGTGTAAAAAGTGCTCTTGATTGTCGCCATTAATCAAATCCACTTTATTTAGGCACAGAACCGGCTCGATGCCGCTCATTTCTGCGGCCACTAAATAGCGGTCAATCAAATTACGATGGGCGTGGGGCTCTGGGGCTACCACGATCACCATGTAGTCGATATTGGAGGCGACGGTTTTTAGCTCGCCGTACATATTGGGGCGCTGTAATTCGCTTTCACGCTCATTTCTGGCCACCACCACGCCATGCTCATCTTTACCGATGCGCCATACCACAGAATCCCCAGTGACCAAACCGCCGAGATTAGCGCGCATGTGGCAGCGCTTTTGCTCGCCAGAATCCCCTTCGATGAGCACCTGTGTGCCGAAGTGGGCAATCACTTGGCCAGATTGCTCTGGGCCCAGATCACCGCCTTCCAGTTCATCGTGGATCTGTTCTTCTTTTTTTTGCGCACGCTCACTGCGTTCTTGTTGAATTTTGCTAATTCGCCAAGCTTGTCGCTTGCTGAGCTTTCGTTTCGACATAGATATGTGTTCAAATTGGTCTTTAATTGATTATATAGTGCTTTGCGGCGTAAATCAGTGCTGAAGGCAAAAAGGGTAACCGATGGAAAAGAAGCATAATCTTATTTGGATCGATCTGGAAATGACGGGCTTAGAGCCGGCCACGGATGTGATCATTGAAATCGCCACCATAGTCACAGATGGGGATTTGAACGTACTGGCCGAAGGCCCAGTATTAGCCATTCATCAACCAGACAGCATCATAGATAACATGGACGACTGGAACACCAAAACCCATGGTAATTCCGGTCTGATCCAACGCGTGAAAGACAGCAAGATCGATGAAGCCGAAGCCGTAAAACAAACCATCGCCTTTTTACAGCAACACGTGGGTAAGGGTGTAAGCCCTATGTGCGGTAATAGCGTGCATCAGGATCGTCGCTTCTTAAATAAATACATGCCGGAGCTGGAAGACTTTTTCCACTATCGCAACATTGATGTGAGCACCCTGAAAGAATTAGCCCGTCGTTGGGCCCCAGATAAGCTTACCGGCTTAACCAAAAAAGGTTCTCACCAAGCGCTGGATGATATTCGCGAAAGCATTGAAGAGATGCAGTATTATCGCAAGCACATCATGAGCATTTAATTTGCGTTAAATAAAAAACGCCCAGTGCTTTCACATTGGGCGTTTTTTTTATGCCTACGATTTTTTATTCAGTGCAACGAGTATGTAGTAAATGCCAGTGGCCAAGGAATTGGCATAGTCTTCAATGTTCTCGTAATCCATCACTTTT
>JBFEWA010000341.1:0-3532 GCA_041546605.1 Bermanella sp. | reverse complement strand
GTGGTGCCGCAAGATACAGTGCTGTTTAACTCAACGTTAATGGAAAATGTCCGTTATGGTCGCCCAGATGCATCCGATGACGAAGTGAAGCATGCCATCAAACTAGCCCATTTAGAGGACTTTGTATCTCGATTATCCAAGTGCTATGACACAGAGGTGGGTGAGCGGGGTCTAAAACTCTCCGGCGGTGAAAAACAACGAGTGGCCATTGCCCGAACCATTTTAAAACGCCCGAATATTTTGCTGTTTGACGAAGCCACCAGTTCGTTAGATAGCGCATCAGAAAAAGCCGTATTAGATGCCATTAATGAAGTATCCCAGGGTAAAAGCAGTGTGGTCATCGCCCATCGACTTTCTACCGTGGTGAGCGCCCATCGCATTCTGGTGTTGGAAAAAGGCAAGATCATTGAGCAGGGCAATCATAAAACCCTAATGGCCCAGCACGGGCGTTACGCGGATTTATGGAATATGCAGCAACACGACGGGGCAGATACATGAACCTGTTATTGATTGATGCCATGAATCTGATTCGCCGTATTTATGCGGCTCAAGCCCAGCATTCGCAGGATGCCATTGAGCAAACCCTGTTATTGAGCCAAAACGCCATTTTGAAAGACCTGGAAGTGGTGGATGCTACCCATATCGCCTGTGTATTTGATGGCAAAGGCCCCACTTGGCGACATGAGATGTACCCTGAGTACAAGGCTGATCGAAAGCCCATGCCAGAAGATTTGGGGCAAGCCTTGCCAGCTTATATGGCAAGATTCAAAGACTTGGGCATCGCCAGCATAGTGTATGACCAATATGAGGCTGATGATGTGATTGCCACCTTAGCGGTTAAAACCGCTGAAAAAGGCGGGCGTGTGACCATTGTTTCTACCGATAAGGGCTTCATGCAAATCGCCAAAGGTGGCGTGCGCTTGTACCATCATTTTGATAAGCGCTTTTTAAACCCAGATGATGTGCGCCAGCAATTGGGGCTTGAGCCTCATCAATTAGTGGATTTCTTAAGCTTGGTGGGGGATACCACCAATCATGTGCCCGGTGTTGCCGGTGTGGGGCCGAAAACCGCAGGGCAGTTGTTAGATGAATACGGGGATTTGGATAGCATTTTAATCAATAGCGACCAAATTAAAGGGCGAATTGGTCAAAACTTGAGCGAGCATTTCCGCGTGGCCCTAAGGGCACGCAAGTTGGTTCGATTAAAAACCGATTGCGAGCTAGATTTGAACTTACAGGATTTAAGGTACACACCACCCCGTTAGCGGCATTGCAACCCAATCTCGCAACGGGGATAATCCCCTCAGTTACTGTTTTAGGATTCATACCATGGCTTGGTTTAAGGCGTTTTTAAGTTTTGCATTGGCACTGTTGGTGATTTTATGTGGCATCGTGCTGACATTACGTAATGGTCAAATGGTGGAACTGAATCTGGTGATTTGGCAAAGCCCGTCGTTATCCCTTGGTATTCTTGTGGTGGTGAGTCTGTTAGTTGGCTGCCTGTTGGGCATGTTAATTAATAGTTTGTGGTTGTGGCGCGTGACTCGTAAAAGCCAAAAGTTACAAAAACAGTTGGATCAATCCATTAAGCGCTTAGAGCAATTACAGTAAATCTATGGATCTCACCTTATTACTGGTACTGGTATTGGCGGTGGCGTTAGGTTGGCTACTGGGCCGATACGAAGGACGCAAGAAAGCCAATCACACGGCATTTCCAAGTTTGGATATGTTGGCCGGTGATCGTCAGTCCGAAACCATGCAAGTCATCTTAAATATGGCTGAGCGCGAAGAAGCCTTAGACCTACAATTAAGTCTGGGTACGTTTTATCGCCGTCGCGGTGAGATTGATAAAGCCATCTCCATTCATCAAAGCTTATTTGCCCGCCCAGATCTGGATAAAAAACTCTCTGCTGAGATTCAATTGGCTTTGGCGTCGGATTATTTAAACGCAGGCCTATTAGATAGGGCAGAGCGACTCTTGTTGGAGCTACTCAAAGGTAATAACCATTTGAAGCCCAAGGTACTGAGTAAATTAGTCACCTTGTACGAAGAAGAACAAGACTGGAAAAGCATTTTATCGTTGGCGGATGAGGTTAAATACCTAAAAAATAACAAGGCCATGGCCTACGCCTGTTGTGAACTGGCGGATGAAGCCATGAAGCAACAAAACTGGCGAGAAGCTCAGCGTTATATTCAGCGAGCTTTAAAATTAGATAGCCGTTGTGTGCGCGCATTATTACTTGAAGCCAATATGGCTGAAATAGAAGGCTTCCCCAATAAAATGCTGGCCAGCCTTAAAGAAGCCTTAGAATATGAGCCGAGTATTTTGTACGTGGTACTGCCGCAATTACAGGCGCTATTTGAGCAACGCCATCGACCACAAGAGCTGGAACGTATTTTAGAGCAGCTGTGGCAAGAACATCCTATGCCATTGACGTTGCACAGTTATGCAAAGCACGTGGCTCAACACCATTCGTTAGATGAATCCATCGATAAACTGACACAATTTATTGCTCAGGTGCCCACCTATGAGGGCTTTAGTTTGTTGTTGGATCACTTAATTGAAAAAGGCGAAGCGCTATCTCTTGATTATGTGCGTAGCCTAAAGCACATCATGCTGCAATTGCAGCAATCCTCCGATGAATTCGCATGCCGACAATGCGGGTTTGAAGCTGATAAACATTATTGGCGTTGTCCAAGTTGTAAAGAGTGGGAAACCTTTATTCCCAAACTGGCTTATACCCAACGTAATCGCGCGAAATCGCAGTCAACCGTAAGGATTTCCCATGCCTAATAAACCCATTGTTGTCGCCTTAGACTTTGATAACCGTGCTCAAACCCTTGAGCTGGTGGATCGTTTAGACCCAAATCGTTGTCGCTTAAAAATTGGTAAAGAATTATTTACCAGTGAAGGGCCGCAATTGGTAGAAGCGGTACAAAACAAAGGCTTTGATGTGTTTTTGGATTTAAAATTCCATGACATTCCGAACACCTGCGCCAAAGCCGTCGCCGCTGCCGCGAACCTAGGGGTTTGGATGGTGAACGTACACGCCAGTGGTGGCGAGCGCATGATGATGGCCGCCCGTGAAGCCTTGGAAAAATTCCAGCAAAAGCCACTTTTGATCGGTGTTACCGTGCTTACCAGCATGGAACAAAGCGATCTAGCCGGTATTGGTTTGGATGTGGAACCACAGGCTCAGGTAAAACGTTTAGCTGAATTAACTAAGAAAAGCGGTCTAGACGGGGTTGTGTGTTCAGCTCAAGAAGCTGTCATGCTAAAACAACTGTGTGGCCAAGACTTTAAACTGGTGACCCCAGGTATTCGCCCAAGTTTTGCAGCCCAAGGGGATCAGCGCCGTGTTATGACCCCTAAGCAGGCTATGGATGCTGGTGTGGATTACATGGTTATTGGTCGTCCAATTACCCAAGCGCAAGATCCTATAGAAGCCCTTGGCTTAATTGAGAGTGAATTAGCAGGCTAATCATGCTTGTTTCTTAATCCGCAGAGGCTGTCGTAATTCACTGACAGTCC
>JBFEWA010000324.1:0-3843 GCA_041546605.1 Bermanella sp. | reverse complement strand
ACTGGTTGTATTCACAGATCCGGCGAGCCTTAAGCGTGAAAGGGAGGCTGAGTGAAAAGGCCATTTAACCAGCCGCTCAAACGGACGCTCCTGTCGTCACGCCGTTTAGCGGCACGTTGGGCGTAACAAATGGAAACTTTCGTCATAATTGCAGCAGTCGTGGTCGCAGTTGCGATATCTGCATTTTTATTGGAAGGGAAAGCACCTAAAGAGTACAACGAGCGCTCTTGCTCTGGGCGAGAATGGAAATGCCAATTCCCAAACTCGCCAAACGAACAAATCAGGTCATTCTTAGAATGCTTTGTTGATGGCATGGCTTTTAATAGCAAGGAAAGGCTAAAGTTTAAACCTTCTGATGAAATCTTAATGGTGTACCGTTCGATCTACGGTGGTGGAACGCCATTATCTGATGCACTTGAATGCGAAACATTCTTGCTAAACGTAAAAATGGAGTTTGGAGTGTCATCTGTGTTTTTAGAAGAGGTATGGCACGAACAATTAACACTGGGTGAACTGTTCTCGCACATCATCGCCCAACAAGGCGCTCAAGCCGACCCGCCTCCGCGGCACTTGTTTTGTGCTAAATAGCACAAAAGCAAGCCCCGCTACGTTGGTCGGCTTAGTTGGGCGTTATATTACCTAACGAGAATGTTGTCATATCTTGTTACTCGATATATGCTTGCGTAATCAAGCATTATGCAAGGTGTTGCTATGACTCATGAATCGCTAAGTTCCATAATTGTAATTCAAAATGCACTGTTATCTTCGAGATTTTCAAAACGAGCTGGGAATCGTCTCAGTGCTCATGGTATCAGCCTTACTGAATACTTGGTTATGCACTATTTAGAGAGGTTACCTCAAAATTCGGTGTCTAGAATCGAATTAGCTGAATACTTGGGAATGAGTGCTTCAGGTGTCACTCGCCTTATTGCTCCGATGGAAAAAATTAAAATTATAGAAAAAGTGACCAATCCTCGTGATGCTCGGCAAAGTCAAGTAAGACTATCTAAAGCAGGTCAACGTCTTTATAGCGAAGCGAGAATTAGCTTCGAACACATTTGTAGTGAGCTAGTTGGAAGTTTAAGTCAAAGTCAGCAGGAAAAGCTCTTAGAGTTTTACGCAAAGGTGACCTGATAGATGAAAAAATACTATTTAGAGCCTACCCAGGAGTCTGGCGCAGCGCTGTTTAAACGGAATATTGCTGGTGAAGTAATAATGTTGAATTTACTCCGATTGAGGGAAACAGCTGATTACTCGAAAAATCCCGAACTTTCGCCAGCGTCACCTATATCCGGTAAAGAGGCATTTCAAAAGTATATCGATCACACACTTCCGTTTCTGAAACGCTCGGGTGGAGAATTGCTTGTATTAGCAGAGGGGGGTGAATATTTTATTGGGCCAAGTGATGAACAATGGGATCTAGTTATGCTCGTTAAGCAAAGTTCTGTTCAGAGTTTTTTTCATTTGCCAGTAATACAGAATGCATGGCGGGTATCGGCCACAGAACAGCGGCGATCATTGATTCTAGATCATTGCCATTGATAGAGAACAAAAAAGCAACATAACAATGCGCTTAACAAATCACTCGCTTCGCTTGCGCCGACCAGTGTCCTGCGCAGCTTCGCGTCACAAAACACTGGTGGGTTAGTGCAACGTTAGGGACATAAAGGCAGGGAGATTATCACGAGTGAAAATCGGCATACAGACCTGGGGTAGTTTAGGGGATATCCGTCCATTCTGGGCGCTAGCGGATGGCTTGCAGGCCGTTGGACATAAAGTCACGCTCGTAACTACGCGCGTAGACAGCGCTGACCAAGAGAATTACCGGTCCCAAGCAGGCGCGACGATAATCCCAATCGCATCGCCGGTTATCGCCACGAAAAAAGAGTTACAGGAAATCGAGCAAGCAATCTTCGCGGAACGCGATCCGGTGTGCCAGACGCAAATGATTATCAAAAAGTTATTTTTGCCCGCGGAAGAGGAGATGTACAAAGCTTCTGAAAAACTGTGCCTGGATAACGATCTGGTTATCGGTCATTTCTTTCATTATCCTTTGAACGCGGCGGCTGAGAAGCACGGTCGTCCTTATGTCAGCGTCTCGCTCGTACACAGTGCTATTCCGTCAGCGTTTCAGCCACCGTCGGGCATGCCAAACCTCGGTGCCATTGGTAATCGTTTTTCGTGGTGGCTCGTAAAGTCGGTTCTAAACAAGAAGCTCAGGAAGTACTCCGATCAATTGCGCCTAAGGCATGGGATAGAAATAGCCCGCGATTTGGTTGGCAATGTGTGGGCATCCAATCAACTCACGTTAGTGGCGGTAAGCCCTGCACTGTGCAAACGAAGCAAGGATTGGCCCGAGAACTATCAAGTTTGCGGATTTTTGAATCCGCGGAACGACGCCCTGGATGGCGAGATATCACGAGAGCTACAGGAATTTCTATCGGCCGACACCCCACCTGTTTATATGACATTTGGAAGTGCGATGGCTGATGGACACACTGAAACTATTTCTTTGTTACGTGAAGCAGCAGACAAAGCTTCTGTTCGTGCCATCATTCAGGCACCGAACTGGGAAAAACATGGGTTCCAATCAACGAGGCGCGTGCTTTTTGTCAACTCAGCTCCTCATGGCGCGGTATTTCCACGTTGCAGCGCGATCATTCATCATGGTGGTGCGGGCACGTCACAGTCCGCTTTACGCGCCGGAAAACCTTCTGTCGTCATCCCGCACACTTCAGAGCAGTCATTTTGGGGTCGCGAACTCGCAAGGATTGGTGTCGCGCATAACCCCATTTCGAGAAACAAATTGACTTCCGATCAACTTTCGACAGCTATTAAGCATGTCATCGAATCGAAAGATATTTACCATGCGGCAACGAAGATTGGCATCGAGATGGCCAAGGAAAACGGAGTGGAAAACGCTGTGCAACTCATAAGTGAGATATTTGTGGCTTAACAACGCCATCAACGCGGACAGTGAAAAGCGGCGGGAGTCTCCCCGCTTTTCACTGCCGGTTATGGCGACCGTTATATGTAAAAGAGAATCGTTAATTGATGTGAAGGGAGTTACTGCATTTATAAAAGAAGATGAAAATGAAGACTTTCGTCTTATATTTAATGACGTGGAGTCAACTTCCAGTGTGGAAAATCCGGAATGGAGGCATTCTGTAATATTTACGGAAAACACATACAATAGAAGTAACATGAAGTCACTAACCTTAAAAAAGAACAATTTCAAGAAACTGTGAACATTTTATAATACGTTTGTTGGTCCTGGGTGGGCATGTTAAAGAATACATATAACAAGACAAATGCACTACGACAGCAAATAGCTAAATTATATATAGCCATACCATCGGAACGCATAAACATGATTACTGATGCCAGGCAAGCAATTCCGCATGCAGGAGAGATTGTGTATTTTGATCAGGATTCACCAATCAAGATAAAAAGTCAATGCACCTTGCTCCAGGTATAAATGAAGGCAATAATATTTTGTGGGCAGCATAAATCTATAAATCACAAATCGACGGCTTAGAATAAGTTTATATTTGACGCTCAAAAGGAAATATAAATAAATCAAGGCCTGATAGTGTTTCATTCAAGACATTTCGACTCAGATCACATTTCAGTTGTTTACCCCTATAAACCTGACTTCGTAATATAGACTCTCTGAAATCCCAAGCTATACTCTACTCTGCAGTTGTAGTTTAGTGTTGTATGAAGTTTTTATTTTTCAAGATCGTATTAACCCTCACCTCAGTATTCTCATTAAGGACAATTCATATACTTGGTAGATTTATCGGCTGGCTAGCCTGGGTGGCTAATAGCCGCATTCGCCGT
>JBFEWA010000473.1:0-1875 GCA_041546605.1 Bermanella sp. | reverse complement strand
CAATGTCACTTTGATGTTCAGTCATGTGCTAGATGATGTGTACCTAGAAAGTCATATACAGCTTTTAGATAAGAATAATCAACTGGTGAAAGGTGATGTTTCAATTCAATCGGACAGTGATAAAAGCATTATTTTTACGCCCCATGAAGAATTAAATGCCGGTGAAACCTATACCATACGTTATCAGGGGGTAACCAGTGAACTTGGTGAGGTGAAATCAGAAGGGGATATCCGCTTTAACACCATAGGTGTGTCCAAGGATGCCGATATTGGTGGAGGTCGTGATGGTGATAACCCTGATCCATTATGGTTTCACGTTTTACAGGAATTCCCATCAGCTGATTTGCCCTTTATGGATTTCTCAGTCATTCATTTGACCATGAGTCATACAGTGGATGCCTCTACTGTTAAATTGGATGATGGCTTTTCATTTACCGAAGAAGGTCAAACACAAAGTGTTCCCGGGAAGTTAATGGTAAAAGACCGTTATATTATTTTTGACCCAAAAGAGGATTTAACACCCGGAAAAACCTACACATTAAAATTAGCGCCAAGCGTGAAAAGCCGTTCGGGTTTGCTAATCGATGATGCTGCATATCTTGAAAAAACCTATGTGCCAAAGAGTTCGTTACCAAGAACCACCATGGTACAAAAAATCCAAGGGGCGGCCGATACCAATATCTCACCATTATCTGCGTTGCCGCGTAATTCCGTGCCGGTTAATTCTACCTTGATGGGAGACGTGATCAGTTTTGCCAATAGTAATTATTATACCGAATTGGCATTTATTCCTAATTTTCCAGATGCGGCGCCTTTTGTGATTCGTAAAGGTGCTGTTATTAAAGGCAGTAGTATGCCAGTGGCTATTGGTGGGCAGGTGAGTGCGGGATATACGACGGAAGAGATTTACTTAACCCTGATTACCGATGCGACCGGTTATTTGATTAATAACACCAATTCACAAGACCGTAATGCGCCAAAACAAGTGCAACTTGTGATGGATGTAGCCATGACGGCACAACATCCAAAAGCCAATGGGGGGTTAAGTCAGGATGTATTGCACGTAAACCTGTTTGGTATTGCCCGCACCGAAAATGATGTGTTGGTGGTGGATACGGTTGGAGAGATCAATCCTATTCTTCTTGGGGTAGAAAAAGCACAAGGCATGGTGAGTTTCTTTTTAGAAGCCTATGCAGACCAAAATAATGCGCCGGCAAGGGTTGAAGATGAAACCCCGCCGGAGCTTCAAAGCTGGTTGCCCGGCGACATCATAGATCGAGTAGACCCTGCGGATGCAGTGTTCTTGATTTTTACCGAGCCATTAAGCCCTGAAAACTTACAAGACGAAATTACACTAGTGCGCAATGGTAATATCAACGTGCCCATTACTGTCACTCATGATGGCAGTTCCGTCATTGTAAAACCTCATAGCCCTCTTAAGTACAACAGCGAGTACACTGTGTATGTGGGTGGTGAGGTCATGGATATGGCTAAGAATTCAATTACAGCACCCATGACGCTGTCTTTTAGTACATTGAATTACGATACTAATGCGGTAGCTGCGCCTTTGGTGGGATCTATCTATCCAGGCTACAACTGTCAGTTAACCGCAATGGATTTGCCTAACCTTAAAGCAGGCCGTTGTGCCGGTGGTAAATCTAATGATGACGTATTCTCTATATTCTCGATTCCAGAAAATCGAAACATTCAAGTGACTTTTAATCAGTTAATGGATACTGATTCCTACAAATTGGGTAAGCAGTGTGGTGAAGGTTCGATTCGTGTAGAAAAAATTAATACAGCCGGAGAGTGCTTGGAAGCCGTTAGTGGCAGTATTCAATTTGATGCGTCACGCATACAGTTCGAGCCCAGCGT
>JBFEWA010000216.1:0-5735 GCA_041546605.1 Bermanella sp. | reverse complement strand
GTGCCTTCAACTTCTAGTACTTTCTCAAGTGCTAGCTCGCCAGCAGAGGCTTCAACGTCAACTACTACGTAACCGATGTCAGCAGTCGTTTGTAAGAACTGACCCAATACGTTGATGTTGTTTTCTGCAAAGATGGTGTTGATCTTGTTCAACACGCCCGGCACGTTTTTGTGGATGTGCAGGATACGGTGGAAGTCACCATGCTGTGGCAGAGACACTTGTGGGAAGTTAACCGCAGAAAGGGTTGCACCAGTATCAGAGTATGTAGCTAGCTTCTCGCCTACTTCTTTACCGATGTTGGCTTGTGCTTCTTGAGTCGAACCACCAATGTGTGGGGTTAGAATCACGTTGTCTAGACCACGTAGTTCAGATACGAACTCGTCATCGTTGCCTTTAGGCTCTTTCGGGAATACGTCAACCGCTGCGCCACCGATTTGGCCACTCTTAATAGCGTCAGCCAATGCAGGGATATCCACAACCGTACCACGAGCGGCGTTGATGAATAGCGCGCCTTTTTTCATCTTGGCGAATTCTTCTGCGCCCATCATGTTTTTGGTGTCGTTGGTTTCTGGCACGTGTAGGGTCACGATGTCCGACATGGCCAATAGCTCGTCCATGGTTTCAACTTGGGTGGCGTTACCTAGTGGCAGTTTAGTGATGGTGTCGTAGAAAAACACCTTCATGCCCAAGCCTTCTGCCAGTACAGATAGCTGAGAACCGATGCTGCCGTAACCCACGATACCCAGGTTTTTACCACGGATTTCATAGCTGCCTTCAGCAGACTTGATCCAACCACCACGGTGACATGCTGCGTTTTTCTCTGGAATGCCGCGTAGCATTAGGATGGCTTCGCCCAATACCAATTCCGCTACAGAACGAGTGTTAGAGTAAGGGGCGTTAAATACAGGGATACCGCGCTTAGCTGCTGCGTTTAGGTCTACCTGGTTAGTACCGATACAGAAGCAACCTACACCGATTAGCTTTTCAGCGGCTTCGAATACGTCTTCGGTTAGCTGGGTGCGTGAACGAATACCCACGAAGTGTGCGTCTTTGATCTTGTCTTTAAGCGCATCACCGGTAAGGGCCGTTTTAACGTATTCAATGTTGGTGTAGCCCGCGGATTCTAGAGTATCCAAGGCAGTTTGGTGCACGCCTTCTAATAACAGAATGCGGATTTTGCTTTTATCTAAAGATGTATCTGTCATGGTACGAACCTTATTAACGGTAAAGCGGTTTTAGCGCGCGAGAAGGGTCTTAAAGGGCACAAAGCCCAGCCGATCAGGCGGTAATAAAACTTAGTCATCAAATTTAGGCGCGTATGGTATCATAATCCCCTTTGAAAGAAGCCCCAGCAGCTCGGAAATGTATGCAACATCAGTTGCAAATGGCTCATATAGCCAGCCAATGCTGCTTTCTATTGCTATTTTAGGGTACACACATGAGCCAAAACGCCGTAATCAGCCGTCTTCAAGCCATCCTTGGCGAAGATAAAGTTAAAACGGATGCCGATAGTCTAGAAACCTTTGGTAAGGACTGGACCAAGATCTACGCCCCCAAACCCCTTGCCATTACCTTTCCTAAGACCACAGAAGAAGTGGCCGAAATCGTAAAAGCTGCCAATGAGCTGGACTTTGCCATTGTGCCATCGGGCGGTCGTACCGGTTTAAGCGCGGGCGCGGTAGCAGCCAACGGCGAAGTCGTAGTGGCGCTGGATCGTATGAATACTATTAGTGATTTCAACGCCATTGACCGTACCGTACGTTGCGGAGCAGGTGTCATCACAGAGCAGCTGCAAGTATTTGCTGAAGAGCACAACCTTTATTACCCAGTGGATTTTGCCTCCGCCGGCTCTAGCCAAATTGGCGGCAACATCGGCACTAACGCAGGCGGTATCAAAGTCATCAAATACGGCATGACCCGTGATTGGGTGGCTGGCCTGAAAGTGGTAACCGGTAAAGGCGATATTTTAGAGCTGAACAAAGACCTTGTTAAAAACAACACAGGTTATGATCTTCGCCAACTGTTCATCGGCGGTGAAGGCACCCTTGGTATCGTTACCGAAGCCACCATGCGTTTAACTCGTACCCCTAAAAACCTAAACGTATTGGTATTAGGTGTACCTGAGTTTGAAGCCATTATGGATGTGCTACACGCCTACCAAGGTCGCATGGATTTAACCGCGTTTGAGTTTTTCTCCCATAAAGCCATGAGTAAAGTGATTGCTCGCGGTGATGTACCAGCGCCGTTCGAAACCGAAGCGGAATACTATGCCTTGATCGAATTCGAAGCCTTAACCGATGCGGATATCGATGTGGCTATGGAATTGTTCGAGCATTGCATGGAACAAGGCTGGGTGTTAGACGGTGTGATCTCGCAAAGCGAAACCCAAGCGAAAAACCTATGGCGTTTGCGTGAAGATATTTCTGAAACCATCGCTGAATGGACGCCTTATAAAAACGACATCTCGGTTGTGGTTTCTAAAGTGCCGCCTTTCTTACGTGAAATCGAAGAAGTGGTTAACAAAGAATACCCAGACTTTGAAATCATTTGGTTTGGCCACATTGGTGACGGCAACCTGCACTTAAATATCTTGAAACCAGATGCATTAGCCAAAGAAGACTTCTTCGAAAAATGCGCCAAGGTAAGCACCTGGGTATTTGAAATCGTAGAAAAATACAAAGGCTCGGTTTCAGCAGAACACGGTGTGGGCATGACCAAAAAACCGTATTTGGAATACACCCGTAGCGCGGTAGAGATTGACTACATGCGCGCCATGAAGCAGGTGTTTGATCCGAAGAATGTGATGAATCCTGGCAAGGTCATCGATCTGTAGCTAGTTTGCTCGTCCTAGCTGTGTTGAATCGCTCGTTCGAAATCCTCAAGTGCTAAAGCACGTTCCGGTTTCTCACGAGCTATTCGCCTTGCTAAAGCCTCGCCACTGACGCTACAGAATTTTAATCTAACAATCTGTAGCCAGTGTGAGAGTGACAACGTGCTTTCAATAAACTTATAGTATCTGTGTTTCCTGATCCCCATTCGGTTTCTAGCAATATGTATAAACATCAAACCATCGAAAACCAAATCATTGATTTGCCACTGGGCAAAGTCGTGTGTGTGGGGCGTAACTATGCGGAACACGCAAAAGAACTGGGTAACGAAGTACCGGATGCGCCAATCTTGTTTATTAAGCCTGCCACGTCAGTGGTTTCATTAGAACCACAATTTTCTATTCCGCAAGATCAAGGCAGTGTGCATCACGAAGCTGAAATTGCACTTTTAATTTCAAAAGAAGCAAAAAATATTTCAGAACAAAATGCTTGGGATGTAGTAAGCCATGTCACTGTGGCATTAGATTTAACCTTGCGTGATGTGCAAGCTCAATTGAAAGAGAAGTCACACCCGTGGGAGATCGCCAAAGGTTTTGATGGCGCGTGTCCGTTAGGCAATTGGGTGTCACTGACTGCAATTAAAGACAAAAACAATATTGCAATTGAGCTTATTAAAAACGGTGAGCAAAAGCAAAAAGGTCAAAGCACGCAGATGATTACGTCTATTCCTGATTTGATCGCCTACACCAGTAAAATTTTCACACTACAACCGGGTGATGTGATTTTAACGGGCACGCCAGCTGGTGTTGGACCATTACAAAGTGGCGATCAGCTACAAGCTGTTTTGGATGATCAGTTCATGTTCACATCAAGCGTATTGTAGGAGGCCGGACCAGCGGGCGATAAGTGATGGAGCTTTTAAATTGGTTTAAAAAGCCCCTTAAGTGGTGGCTAGGTTTGGCCTTGGTGGTCATCGGTACGATTGTCATGCGACAAGTGCACAGTGCAGATTGGGCGCAGCCTGTAGGTGGTGTGTTGGTGTTCGTGGGCATTATTATTGTGCTGATGTTTGGGCGTGTGCCACCTCAAACTTAATTGATGGAAATAAAAAAGCTGTTATGAATCTATAGCGGCTTTTTTATGAGAGTGAAAGTTCAATATTTATACACTTATCTTTATTAATAAATCTACATCAAGCATTTGTCTTGCGTGTTTTAGAGTGTTTGCACTAGGTGGCTTGGGCAAATCGTTGCTGAATTTATCGCAAAATTAATAATAAATTGGAATATAAGGATAAAAAATAAACAAACTTATTGGTATGTAAAAAAAAACTGCTAGAATTGCCACCCCTTGGCTTGAATGGATTCTTAAGCGCTGATGTTTCGTTTTACCCCCTTTCTTAAAATGCGAAATCTAGTTGTAATTTTGGCTGGATTGTATGCTATTTCTGCGTTTTCAGCTGATAGTGACAATGAATTAGAATGGCTTCAGCGTGAAAAAACGGATTTTGAAAATCAGCAGAAGCGTCTAGAAGATATTAAACCTCCTAAGCAGCTCCCTTCATCTGCGCAATTACCTCAGCTTCCTGTTGAAGATATCTGCTTTGACATTAAAGAAATAAAATCCACTAACCAGGAATTTCCTTGGGTGCTGGATTTGGGTGTTGCTTATCTCGACCAATGTATTGGTACTCAGGGTATTGCTTTGTATTTGAGGGCTATTAATAAAGAGTTATTGGCCAGAGGATATGTGACGTCTAGGGCCGCTTTACCTGAGCAAGATTTATCACAAGGGGTTTTAGAAATTGTAGTACAAACAGGTGTTCTAGAAGATATTCAGTTTCCTGAATCTTATAGTCCAGTTTGGAGCTATGCATTGCCTATGGCCAAAGGGGAAGCTTTAAATATTCGAGATTTGGAGCAAGGGCTTGACCAATTTAATCGGCTGCCTTCACAAAATATTGATCTCAAAATCCTCCCTGGTGCTAAACCCGGTCAAAGCCTAATTCTAGCTAATGTAAATGAGTCTAAAAAATGGAGTTTTGGTGCTTCATTGGATGATAGTGGCAGTGAGTCTACCGGTATTCATCAAGCCTCACTAAATGTATCCAGTTATAACCTATTTAGGGTGCAAGATTTAGTGACTTTGTCGACCTCTCGAGATGCAGATGATGATCATGATGCGGGTAATAGCAGCAGTTCTGTATTCATAGAGATTCCTTTTGGGTATTGGACATGGAATCTTAGTGCGAGTGAGTCAGATAGTGATCAAGTTGTTAGTGGGGCTGTACAGAGCTTTACTAGTTCTACGGCTTCACAAGATATTAGCTCTAAATTAACTCATGTGGCCTTCAGAGATAATGCATCTAAAGCTTCTTGGTATTTTCAAGTTAAAAAAAGAAAGCGCCGGAATTTTATTAATGATACAGAGGTAGAAGTTCAAAGCCGAGATTTAAGCAATGTTGAACTTGGTTTTAACTATCGATATTTCTTTGGGCGTTCTGTTGTTGATAATACCTTGAGTATTCATCAAGGGATGGACTGGTTTAATGCAGAAGAGAAAGATCCGTTAGCCTCATCGGATGTTGCCCAGCCTGATTATCGTTTTTATAGCTTTTCAAGCTACCTTAGTTCACCACTTTTATTATTTGATAGGCAATTAAGCTTGTCTTCGCAATTTCGGTTTCAACAAGCGGATTCAGCGCTGTATTCATTAGATTGGTTTAGTAATGGTGGTCGGTACACTGTAAGAGGTTTTGCATCAGATGAGTCGTTGGGAGCTGCAGATGGCTGGCGTGTCAGAAATGATTTAACGCTTCCTTTGAAATCAATACCTGTGTCGCTGTATGCAGGGTGGGATTTTGGGCGGGTTACAGGACAGGGAGCCAAAGGCTTATCGGATCGAACT
>JBFEWA010000410.1:0-2661 GCA_041546605.1 Bermanella sp. | reverse complement strand
TCGTCACGGAAGGATTGCTGCACGCGAGGCTGCAGAGATTGCTGGGCGTACTGGCGAGCACTGTCGCGCACCATGCGCTGTTCATCAGTCAACATGGATTCAATTAAGAAGGGATCTTGCCAGTAGATTTTTTGCCACTGCTTAGGTTTATTCATGGGACATCTCCGAATGCTATCCATAAAAAGTAGCAGCTCTACTGGATAATATAAAATATATGATTTATATAAGATTGATATAAATTAAATATAGTGAGCAAGGCCAGTATGGACTTACGCAAATTAGAGATCTTCTTAAGTGTGGCCCAGTACCAAAGCTTCAGTGCGGCTGCGCAACAACTGCATATGGCACAACCGGCAGTGAGCATTGCCATTCGCAAACTGGAAGACGAATTGAATGTGGCCTTGTTTGAACGTAACAATCGCACGGTGCAACTGACGGCAGAAGGCCAGCAGGCGCTCAATCAAGCTAAGCAAATCTTGCAGCAGGTGTCTGAATTCAAGCACACCATGCAATCCTTTGATGGCAAGATTCTAGGGGAGTTATCCATCGCCAGCCCGTCCATGTTGGCCACATACTTTTTTCCGCAGGTGCTTGGTGAGTTTTTAAGTGAGCACACAGGCATCACTGCTGACATCAAACAAGCGGGCACGCAAAAAATTGTTAACCTCATTTTGCAAGATGAAGTGGAGCTGGGCGTCGTTAATCAAACCCATAATCAAAGCGGTTTAGAAACCATTCCCTTAATCAAACAAAATTTGGTGCTGTGTGTAAGTGAGCAACACCCCATGGCCAAGAAAACAAGCGTGAACGTTACCGAGCTTAATGAGTTGCCCATGGTGTTGTATCAGAGTGATTATTTTATTCGCCAGCAGTTTGATCAGCTATGTCAGCAGTATCAGGTGCAGCCGGATATTCGCATGCAATGTAATTTCTTACCCTTATTAAGTAACATGGTAAAAAACAATTTTGCCGCCACCGTGGCGCTGGAAATGATGCCGCAACAAGAAGCCCAGATGCGCTCGATCACCCTAAAACCGCACATGCATTTGGATATGATGCTGGCATGGCGCAAGGGGCGCATGCTATCCCGGGCCAGTCGTGCGTTTGTGGATTGGTTGCAACATCAGTAATTTTGTAAAGCGTAATGCCTAAAAAAATCGTAAGGATACCGTAATGCCAAGTGTGACGATCAAACTTAATAATTTAGTATTAGAAGAGCCTTTAAATGGAGAAATTGACAAGAACTTTCATGTACTAAGGGTACGACTGATTTATCCGAATTATCATCATGAAGTCATGGAAAAAGTGATGAAAATTTCATTGGATGATGATCATTCTTTGAAAAATAATGCACAGTGGAAAAAAGCCAATCGCAATACGCCATATCATTCCATTTTATTTAAAACACCCATTGAGGGTGAATGTTGGATTGAAGTAGAAATATCCCATGGCATAAAAGAAGGACTTGCTTCTAAAGCTGCACAAGAATTATTAAAAGCTGCCTCGAATAAATTCACAGACTTATTGCCATTTGGTGATGCCATTAAGGATTTTACAAATGGCATTGATTTTGGTCCGAGAGAACCAAAACCCATCGCTCACGCCTTCATTCAAATAAATGGTACAGAAACGGAACTGGAGTTAATCAAAGCGCCTTCATCCCATTATGAAAATGATAAGCTGACCATTCCCATGTCATCTCCGGATAACATCACCCGCGCTCATTATGCACAGGGTGAAAGAGGTGGCCCTAGAGTATTAGTAAAAGAACAAGTACTTAAAAAAGGCCAAAGTAATGGTCACATTGAGTTGGCAATTTTTTAGAAGTTCACAAGCTCAGGTATGTGACTCTTAAAGTGACAGCCAATATGGGTTTAAAGGACGCGCTTCATTTCTTTAAATGTCCCTTTCACTTTAAGCGTCACTGTCACCGTTTGTTGTGAACGGTTCCGCCAGAACCAGCCATGTTTGCCATCAAATGCCGCGGTTAGTGTGCCTGCATCTTGAGTCACAGCTTTGCCCTTGGTGTAGTTAAAATAGTCGGTGCTTGGATTATCACCATGTACATCAAAGTTCACATGGCCAGTATCAACTTGCCATGAGTAAATCACACTTTGGCCTTTGTTCATGGCAACTTTTACTTCAGCGGCAGCACCGGGTGCAAGAGTCACACTGGTTTGTTCGCTGCGCATGGTGGCGTCGACTTTTTCTTCTACGCTAGCCGTGACGGTTTCGGTTTCTTTTTGAACGGGCTCTGCACTTGCTTCTTGTTCCGCTTCCTGGGCGAGCTGCATTTTAATTTCGCCCATCTGCGTTAACCCCAAGGCTTTACCGATGCCGGTTGCATCAATGCCATACTCCGCAGGCAAAATTACGCTGACTAGTAAAACGGCGGCCACCAACATAGCCATGGCCGTTGAAATAAATAATTGTTTGTTAGAGGGTAAGTCGCTGTCGTTTGGTCTTGGTGCGTTGTACATAGTGTGACTCCTGTTAACTGGCAACAAAATAACCGGTAAGTTGTAAACCTATGAGCATAAAACCGGCGCTCATCAAAATGGTGTTGGCGTTGTAGGCCTGTTGATAAAACAAATTATGCCGACGCCAAAAGCTGATCAAAATCAAAATGCCCCATAGCGCTAATAACTGGCCAATCTCAAC
>JBFEWA010000296.1:0-4266 GCA_041546605.1 Bermanella sp. | reverse complement strand
GGCTTCAATGTTTTCTTGCCCTTGTTCTACCCAACAACGATCACCCACTTTCACTTTGCAACCTACGGCTTCCATGGTGAGCCCCACCATGCGTGTTAATTGCCCAGATACCAATGGTTGGCAGTGGTAATCATTATGTTCTTTTAGCCACTGGATGGTTTTAAGCGTCATGATGCTCATCTCCATCATCTTGGGTCGAATCTCCCTCTAAATGGCTGTCAGACTGTTCTTGAACGCTGTTTGTTTCTTCTGAGTCGTTGTGCAATTCAGTTGCGTCCTCTAAAACCGTTTCTTCTTCAGTTTGCGCATGCAAAGAATCCGTGTCTTCGCTTTGCGTTTGATCCGTTTTAGTTACTTGAGTTGATTCCCCTAGTGATGCTTCTGCTGTGCTCGCTTCTTCTGTAGAAAGTGCCTCTGCACCTTGTGTCATGTCTTCGTTTAAATATTCAGGCTCGGCTTCAGTTTCATCTTGATTCAATGCGAGCTGTAAATGATGACGATACTGCTTTTCGATATTTCCCCAGCGTTCACTCAAGGTGAAATCCACAGAACTATAGCGGGTATGTATGCGGCAGCCTCCCGCTTCAACATCACTCGATGCTCTAGCCACCCCCGCAAACACATCTTGCTCGATGGCGGCTTCCACAAACGGTAAATCTTGCGGGTTCACTTCGATTTTTAACTCGCCACTTTCCAAAGGCAAGGCATCCAATGCTTGCTGCACCAATGTCACAATGTGTTCACTGCCTTGGGAGAGTTCTTCGGTAATGACCGCTTTGGCCATAGCTAAAATAATATCGGGAATATCATTGAGGAGTTGCTGCTTGGAATCGCTTAATTGTTGATGAACATCCACCAATAATGCTTGAAACCGCTTGGCTATTTTTTCTTGCTCAAGGGTGCCGTTTTGAAACGCTTGCTTCTCCCCGGTTTCAAAACCAGCATCAAAGCCTAAGCGTTTACCTTCTTGCTCACCTTGCTTAAAGCCTTCGGCATGGCCTTCGTCATAACCGAGTTTTTCGCCTTTTTGTCGGCCTTCGATCAGGCCTTGCTCTAAGCCTTCATTAAACGCTTCTTGACGAATAGTCTCTAATTGTTCCGCGGTTAAGGGTTCAACTTCAACCTCAGCTTCTTCAACCGTGACATCTTCTTCCTCATGTTCTTCACTGTGTACAACATGCTTAGGTTCCGTCCAAAACGGCAGATTCCAACGTTTTGGATCACCTACTTCATCCGCTGGAATACGCTCGCGACGATCAGTCATGTTCACGACTCTCTATTACTTTACACATTGCAAGGATTCGCATTACAACATCTGCTCGCCACCGGCACCGCCGAGAACAATTTCACCTGCATCTGCCATGCGTCGTGCAATGGTAAGAATTTCTTTTTGTGCAGCTTCCACTTCACTGACTTTAACTGGGCCTTTGGCTTCTAAGTCATCGCGTAATAGCTCAGCTGCACGTTTCGACATATTGCGGAAAATCTTCTCTTTAAGATCTTCATCGGCGCCTTTGAGTGCCACGGTAAGTAGATCCCCAGACACTTCACGCAGCAAGACTTGAATGCCGCGATCGTCCACTTCGTTGAGGTTTTCAAATACAAACATAAGGTCTTGAATTTGTACGCCCAACTCTTCGTCCACTTCTTTAATTTGATCCAGTAATTCAGCGCTTAACGTACTATCCAAGTTATTAATAATACCCGCTGAGGTTTTCACACCACCCATCGCTGTGGTTTGCTGGCCTTGGTTACCAGAGAATTGTTTCTCAAGAATGTCATTCAGCTCTTGTAGGGCAGCCGGTTGTACCGCTTGCAGCGACGCCACCCGCATCATAATGTCGAGACGTACTTTTTCATCAAAGTAATACAAGATTTCAGCCGCTTGGTCGCTTTCTAGATAAGCAATAACAATGGCTTGAATCTGAGGGTGTTCGTGACGGATGATGTCGGCCACGGCACGGCTTTCCATCCACTTCAAGGTATCCAGACCTGTGGTATTACCACCTAAAAGAATCCGATCGATTAAGCCGCCGGCTTTGTCCGCACCTAGCGCTTGGGTCAACATGTTACGAATGTATTCATCCGCTCCCAAGCCCAAACCAGTTTGCCCTGACAAGCTGTCTAAGAATTCAGCCACCACACCTTCTACTTGAGATTGGGTGATGTCTTTTAATTGCGCCATAGTGGCACCCACGGCTTGCACTTCTTTTGGCCCTAAATGCTTGAGTAATTCTGCCGCGTCTTTTTCCCCTAAACTCATGAGCAAAATGGCAGCTCGTTGTTTATGGTCAAGACTGGACAGTTCCCCTTTAACCGGGGCCGCAGGTGGTTGCGCAGCGGCCTGTTCCGCCACGGCTTGTTTATTATCCTTCGGCATTGTTCACCCATTTCTTAAACGCTTGCGCCACCCTGGCAGGATCTTCAGCTATTAGACCTTTCAGTGCATCCAACTGACGCTCAAACCCTTCACTGGCCCCTGGCAATAAGAATTCATCCGCACCGGCCAGTGTGACTTTGTCATCACCAAACAGGTCATCCGCATTGCCAAGTTCGTCCAACTCCCCTTCGATCTCGGCGTTCTCGTCCATCTTGCCGCGTTCGATAAGGTTACGAACAATCGGACGAATCACCCCAAAGATCACGATCAATAAGAACAGGCCAGCCAATACTTGTTTCACGATTTCCCAGAACCAAGGCTGACGCCAGAAATCCGGTTCACCCAGTTCTTGTGGGCCACCTAAGAAGGCACTGTTCACCACACTAACGCTGTCACCCCGTGCGGCATTAAAGCCCACGGAATCTTTCACTAATAGCTCGAGGCGGGTAAGTTCCTCTTCGGTCCACGGCACAATTTCTGTGATACCGGTTTGCGGATTCATCATGGTGCGATCATTCACCGCCACCGACACAGTTACGCGGCGCACTTTGCCCACCTGATGTTGAGTATGACTCAAAGTACGGTCAACTTCATAGTTCCGTGTAGCCTCACTACGACGCTCTAAAGGCTGTAATGGTTGGCCATCAGGCCCTGTGGCCACCTCTGGCGCCTCTGCAGCCCCCGGCGGCTGATTTGATAATGCCCCAGGGATACCACCATCCGGCTTGTTTATACTTTCTTGGTCTAAGGTCTGTTCGCTGCGTAACGCGATTAAATCTGGGTTATACAGCTCTTGGGTTTGCTCCACCGCGGTGAAATCCAGATCAGCGGTGACTTCTGCTTGGAAGTTATCTGAACCTAACACCGGTTCTAAAATACGCTGCACGCGTTGTGCAAGGTTATCTTCTAACTTACGGGTAAATTGATACTGTTTAGCGGCCAAAATATCTTCATCGCTCTTATCATCTTTACTGAGCAAGTTGCCTTTTTGATCCACTAGGGTGACGTTTTCTACGGGTAATTCTGGAATGCTACTGGCCACCAGATTAATAATGGCTTCAGCTTGCGCTTCTTTTAAACCTTTGCCGCCGTAAATCTCTAAAAACACCGAAGCGCGAGGTTCACGATCATCTCGCACAAACACAGATTGTTTAGGTAAGGCTAAATGCACACGGGCGTTTCTGACGCTTTGTAAACTGGAAATGGTACGCGCTAACTCTCCCTCTAAACCACGACGGTAGCGCGCACTTTCGATAAACTGGCTGGTACCCAAGCCTTGCTCTTTATCCAATAATTCTAGGCCAACCGTGTCTTCTACCTCGGCTAAAATCGGGGCCAGAGCTAATCGCGCTTCATGAATTTCCATTTCTGGAACGGTAACAATACCTGTGGTGGGGTTAATACGATAATCAATGCCGGTTTGATCGAGAATGTGCAAAATTTCTTTGGCATTAAACTCTTCAAGATTACTAATGAGAGGACGATACTGAATTTCTTGCGACCAGATCACCACACCAATACCTAAAGCGAGCAGACCTGCAAAACCAATTAATAATGCGATTTGGCGAACAATGGTGAGCTTATTAAAGCCCATCATGATGGGATTTATTTCGCTGGCGTCCATCGCCTCTGGCAGAACTTCATTAAAGCTGTCGGCCGTATCTCCGACATTGGGATCCGATTCCGCTGGGAAATTATCCCCTGCTTCTGCCGGTACATTCTCTGTGGCCATGATGAAACCTTAACTACGCTGAATTTGGGTTGCCAATTACACTGGCATGTTCATGATGTCTTTGTACGCATCAACCAGTTTGTTACGCACTTCTTTCATTGCATCAAACGATACACTGGCTTTTTGTGCCGCTATCATGACTTCAGGTAAATCC
>JBFEWA010000056.1:0-12291 GCA_041546605.1 Bermanella sp. | reverse complement strand
TCAATTAACGTGCGAATGGCAGAGCGTGCATTTAAATAGCGATTGCGATTTGATAAATCTGCATGGGTTAACAGCACTTGCGCGGTGAGGTATTCGTGTCGGGCAAAGTTACTTTCGTAACATTGCACCAAACCCATTTGCCCAACAGCGGCAGCGGCTTGTAATTCATGTAAGGCTTTGGGACGGGTTTTCCAGCCAAGGCGGGTCATACCTTCGGCCACTGAGCCAGAAGATACCAATATAATCTCAAGCCCTTGCTTTTTAAGGTGGGCGATTTGATCAACCCAATTGGCAATGCCTTGTTTATTTAATCCAGCACCATCATTGGTTAATAATGCACTACCAATTTTAATCACGATGCGCTTGGCAGTTGTAAGGGCTTGGCGGGACATATTCTTTCGCGCTGATGCGCGCCTTATGATTTGATTAACGTATTCTAATAATTTTAAAGCGACTTAGCATTTCTTTTGCAGGCTACAAGGTAGCCTGCCAATCCATTATTCATAGGTGTAAATGAATTCTGGACCTTCGCCATCGTCATCATCATCGTCGTCTTCATCCGCTTGCTTAGCCGCTTTACGGGCAGCGCGATGAGCATTACGACGCTCGGCTAATTCTTCCATACGCTCACGGGCTTCATCTTCCACCTGTTTACGGTGGGCTTCTTCTTGCTCAGCCAGTTCTGGATTTTCCACAGCCGCCGCAGCTTTTTCTTCCAAGAAGCTCATGATGTCGAAACAAATTTGTTCGGTGCCCGCTTTAGAAATGGCAGAGATCTGGTATACAGGACCCGTCCAGTTCAATTGCTCGATCACCGCTTGGCAACGGGCTTCGCGCTCGTCTTCTGGCACCAAGTCCAGTTTATTTAGGATCAACCAGCGCTCACGGTTAACCAGCTCTGGGCTGAATTTTTCTAGCTCATCAATAATGGCTTGCGCATTATCCGCAGGGTTAGAGCCGTCGTACGGGTTCATATCCACAAGGTGTAACAGAATACGGGTACGCACCAAGTGTTTTAAGAAGCGGATACCAAGGCCTGCACCTTCCGATGCCCCTTCGATTAATCCAGGAATATCAGCGACCACAAAGCTTTTGTGTTTCGCCACACTCACTACACCCAGGTTTGGTACAAGGGTGGTAAACGGATAATCCGCCACTTTCGGTTTGGCAGCAGATACCGCACGAATGAAAGTGGATTTACCGGCATTGGGTAAACCTAACAAACCCACATCGGCAATCACTTTCATTTCAAATTTTAGATTTCGGCTTTCCCCTAGGGTGCCTTTAGTGGTTTGACGAGGCGCGCGATTCACTGAGCTTTTAAAGTGAATATTGCCTAAACCGCGCTGACCGCCTTCGGCCACTTTTAGCGTGGCACCGTTTTCGGTTAAGTCACCTAATATCTCTAAGGTGTCTTCATCTATGACCGTGGTGCCCACTGGGACTTTTAAATAAATATCGTCCCCTTGCTTGCCGCTCATTTCACGACCCATACCGCCTTGGCCGTTTTCCGCTTTATAGCGACGCACATAGCGGTAATCCACCAGTGTATTCACAGCATCATCTGCGATCAAAAATACACTGCCGCCGTGACCACCGTCGCCACCGTCAGGGCCACCTTTTGGAATATATTTTTCACGACGAAAGCTTAAGCAGCCATTGCCGCCATTTCCCGCTTCAACACTGATAGAAGCTTCATCAACGAATTTCATATTATTCCTCTGGGCAATCCATACTTATGATAATAGCCCACATACATCGAATACAGGTGTCTCGCTGGCTTGGGCTTGGCCAACGAATTGCGCTAGCGCAATTAAAAAAAGCCCTGTGCCTAAGCAACAGAGCTTTTTGACTGGCAGCAAGCACGAGGCTATTCGCCAGTTATCTCGGCCGTATTAGTTAGCAGCTACGATGCTTACTTGCTTACGGAAGATGCGACCTTTTTGCTCAAATTTCACGTAACCATCGGCTTTCGCGAAAAGAGTGTGGTCTTTACCAAGACCTACGTTGTCACCAGCGTGTACTTTAGTACCGCGTTGACGAACGATGATAGAACCAGCTTTTACAAACTGACCACCAAAGGCTTTTACACCTAAACGTTTACTTTGCGAGTCACGACCGTTACGGGTAGAACCACCGGCTTTTTTGTGAGCCATACCTTCTTCTCCTTCACCAGCTATATCACCGTCACCAACAATATAACCAGCTTTTAATTAGTGTTTGCTTAATCCCAACGTGGGATCGAGCCGTTCAATTCGTTGAAAATTAAGCAGAAATGCCAGTAATTTTCAGTTCAGTGAACCACTGACGGTGGCCCATTTGTTTCATGTGGTGCTTACGACGACGGAACTTGATGATTTTCACTTTCTTGTGACGACCATGTGCTACAACTTCTGCAGTCACTTTAGCACCATCAACAACAGGCTGACCGATTTTAACGTCGTCGCCGTTGCCAACTAGCAATACTTTGTCCAATTGAACAGTTTCGCCAGTTGCAGTTTCAATTTTTTCAACTTTAAGGGTTTGACCCTCTTCAACGCGGTATTGCTTACCGCCAGTTACGATAACTGCGTACATGTTTTCTCTCCAAAGAGCTAAATGGCTTGCGCCATAACAATATCGCTTGTCTGTCGGTTGCTGCTTGGCTGCCGCCCTTTCGGGGTGTGGCACCTACTTCTATGAACCTCGCTTTGGAAGCTCTATGGTAGGGAGCGGACCACGTACATTTGATGCACGACAAGTCGGCCGCGGATTATATCGGAAACAATATAAATAAGCAAAGATTAACCAATATCCCATTATCCTAGGTATCACGGGGCCTGAAAGGCAGATTTTGCAGGATTTTCGCCTCTCTTTTCTTGCCTATATGAGGCTGTCTCATTAGGATACCCACCTTCATGAATAAAGTGATGTATCCATGCTAGTGAAAGACATATACCAGGTTGTTGAGCAGGACTTTCAGCAAGTAAACCAGCTGATTCTAGAGCAACTGCGCAGCGACGTACCCTTGGTGGAAAAAATTGGCCAGCACATCATCGAAAGTGGTGGTAAGCGCATGCGCCCCCTACTGGTGTTATTGGCGAGTAAGTCTTTAGCCTACGACAAACACGATCACGCCCTTTTGGCCGCCATTATTGAATTCTTGCATACGGCTACCCTGCTGCACGATGACGTGGTGGACACTTCCGATTTGCGTCGCGGCAAAGCCACGGCCAATGCCAAGTGGGGCAATGCACCTAGCGTATTAGTGGGGGATTTCCTCTACAGCCGCGCCTTTGAAATGATGGTGCAGCTTGGCGACATGAAAATCATGGACATTCTTTCTAAGTCCACCCGCGTCATTGCCGAAGGGGAAGTGATGCAGCTGATGAACGTGAAAAACCCAGATGTCAGCGAAGCCAAATATATGGACGTGATCCAAGGCAAAACCGCCATGCTGTTTGAGGCCAGCTCTCACTCTGGCGCGGTACTGGCACAAGCCACACCCGAACAGGAAGAAGCCCTGCGCCTATATGGCCACCACACTGGCATGGCCTTCCAGCTCGTGGACGATGTATTGGATTACGTGGGCAATGCCGAAGAATTAGGTAAGAACGTTGGTGATGACCTTGCCGAAGGCAAGCCGACTCTGCCGTTGATCTTTGCCATGCAAAACGCCAGCGCGGAAGAAACTCAACTCATTCGCCAAGCCATCCGTAAGGGCGGCACTGAGAATTTGGCAGAAATCATCGCCATCGTACAAGCCTGTGGCGCCATTGATTACACCAATCAAAAAGCCCGTGAACATGTGGATGCCGCCATCTCCGCTATCTCGGTATTGGACGACTCACCAGCCAAGCAAGCCTTAGGGGCTTTAGCTGAGTTAGCTTTATCCCGTAATAGTTAACAAATTACGCATCTCTTCTGCCATTGCCCTGTGCAATGGCACTTATTTATATCATCATTGTCTCAGTAAAAAATCTTGAGACATGATGATGGCCCGTTACTTACTTCTACTCTTATTCACCACCAGCGTCAGCTGGGCTGGTTTATTTTCCAATGACACATCTGGGCCATTGCCAGCACATGAGGCCATTCAGTTCTCCAGTGAGCAGGACCAAGACACACTGATCGTAAATTTCACTCTGGCCGATAACATTTATCTCTATCGCGATAAATTCACCGTACAGCTTTTAGATAAAACCCCTTACCCGCACACACACACACAATTTAGCGAGCAAGCACAAACCATTTCTGATCCTAATTTTGGTGATGTGGCTGTGTTTTATCACGCTGCAACCGCCAACATCGATTTATCTCAACTCCCAACTGGCACCCAGCAAGTTAAAATTCGCTATCAGGGTTGCGATGAAGCCATTGGCCTGTGCTATCCACCGCAAACCGCTGAGCTAGATATTCAAGCTTTCAGCAATGCATCAACACCAAGCAACGCACCCGCTAAGGCCAGTTCTAATTTAAGCCAAGCCAGTGGCATCTTAGGTTTTTTACAAAACGCAGGCCTAGCACTGATCTTAGCCACCTTTTTGGTGTTCGGTATGGGCCTTACCTTTACTCCCTGCGTGCTTCCTATGATGCCGATTATTTCCAGCATTATCGCAGGACAAAAACAGCTCACCCCTAAACGCGGCTTTGTGCTGTCGTCTATTTATGTATTAGGTATGGCCAGCACCTATGCCATCGCGGGTGTGATCATGGGCTCACTAGGAGCCAGTTTTAACATTCAGATTTACATGCAACAGCCTTGGGTATTAAGCATCTTTTCTGCCCTGTTTGTGTTGCTGTCACTGGCTATGTTTGGCGTGTATGAACTGCGCCTTCCGCGCTTCATTCAAGACCCCATTGATCGCTTAAATCAACAGCAACAAGGGGGCGGGTTAATTAGCGTATTACTCATGGGGGCACTCAGTGCCATCGTGGTTAGCCCCTGCGTGAGCGCTCCTCTTGCCGGCGCCCTGTTATACATCAGCTCCACCGGAGACGCAGTACTGGGTGGATTAGCGTTATTCGCCTTGGGCCTAGGCATGGGCTTGCCGCTCATAATCATTGGCACAACCGGCGCTTATGTATTACCTAAAGCTGGGCCATGGATGGATGCGGTAAAGCATTTCTTTGGTGTGCTTTTACTGGCTGTGGCCTGGTGGTTATTAGGGCGCTTCATCCCAGAAACCCTTTACATGGCTGGCTGGATCGCATTGCTTGGGGTTTATGCCGTGATGCTCGGGGCGTTTGAGCCTGCCCATGGTTATGGCAAGCGCTTCATTAAAGCATTGGCGCTTTTAGGTTTTGTCTTCGCCTCGGCTTTGTTGTTTAAGCTGGTCATAGGCACGCCAAACTCAAGCCCTTCCAACACACAAGCCATGGCAGTTACCACAACCGCCAAAGATAATTTTTTCACCTTGGTGTCGGATCAAGCCACGCTGAATGAAACCCTAGAGCGCGCCAAAGCCAATGAACAAATTGTGTTTGTAGACGTGTACGCCGACTGGTGCATCGAATGCAAAATCATGAGCAACACCTTATTTAAAGATGCAGAGGTGCGCGATGAATTGAAGAATTTCGTGCGCATCAAGTATGACATCACAGCGTTCACCGAAGAGCACAAAGCCTTTTTAGAGCAGCACAATCTGTTTGGGCCACCAGCATTACTGTTTTACGGCCTCAACGGTGAAGCCATTCCTGAAGCGCATATTATTGGCGACATCAAGAAACCAGAGTTCCTAAATCACTTGCACCAGTTTGAGCATTAATCCTTGATTACAAAGCATCAGACATAAAAAAACCCAGCATAAGCTGGGTTTTTTATTGAAAACACAAATGGGTTATTTGGTTTTCTTAGCGGTAGACTTCTTGGCTGTTGTCTTCTTAGCAGTAGACTTTTTCGCTGTGGTTTTCTTAGCGGTTGTCTTTTTAGCCGTAGACTTCTTAGCAGTTGTCTTTTTCGCTGTGGTCTTCTTAGCGGTTGTCTTTTTCGCTGTGGTTTTCTTAGCGGTAGACTTTTTCGCTGTGGTTTTCTTAGCGGTAGACTTCTTCGCAGTCGTCTTCTTCGCTGTAGACTTTTTAGCTGTGGTTTTCTTCGCAGTCGTCTTCTTCGCTGTGGTTTTCTTCTCAGCGCTATCGTCGTCCGCTTTTGCCGCCGCTTTTTTAGCCGTGGCTTTCTTCGCAGAAGTTTTCGCAGCGGTTTTCTTCGCAGGCGCTTTCTTCGGCTCGGCTTTTTTCGCAGCTGGTTTTTCCGCTGCTTGCGGTTTCACACCACTTTTCACAAACTCAGATAATTCCGCTAAACGCTTCTTCTGAGCCGCATCTAACTTACCGATACGATCTAGGTTTTGCAGACGCTTTTGCTCTTTTTTAGCTTCGGCGATCTGTTTTTTCAATTCTTTCTTGTCTTGCAGCTCTTGCTTAAGCTTTTCTTGCTCTTCTTTGTAGCGTGCTTCACGCTCCTCTTGCTGCTTGATCAGCTCTTGCTGAAGTTTGCGGCGCTCTTCCTCACGAGCCGCGCGCTCTTTCGCACGTTCCGCTTCAAGTGCTTCGATTTCTGCCTTACGGGCTGCACGCTCTTCATCTAGACGCTGTTGTTCTGCCGCGTCTACTTGAGGTTCAGCTTTGGCTTCAACCACTTCCTGAGTGTCATTACCACCACCCAACAAGGCTTCTAGTGCTGCGATTTGATCTAGCACGTTCTCTTGTTGGTTTTCTTGTTGCTTGATGATCTTTTTATAGGAAGGGCGTTTCTGTGATACTTTTGAACGCTTGCCAGGTTTAGCCATGAATCAGTTGCTCACTCCTGAAATAGTTTTGAGGGCGTCTACTATAAATTAGTGCGCGTATTATACGCATCTTCGTCCAATAGGCCAAAACTAATACAGTTAAAAGTTAAAATACTCACCCTATTCAAGGGTTTCACCGGGCAATTCGTGGAAATTTGATTGAATTGCCCAACAAAACTCGCGTATTTCAAACACGCTAGGGTTAATTAAAGACCATTTTTTGATCAATTGCTGTTTAATTACAGCAGAGGTTCGCCCTTCATTTGCTGATCCGCATGATAAGACGATCTCACCATAGGACCACTGGCTACACGAGTGAAGCCCATTTGCTTGGCCAGTTCTCCTAGCTCTTCGAATTCATCCGGGTGTACAAAGCGCTCCACCGCTAGGTGGTGCTTACTTGGTTGTAGATATTGCCCCAAGGTAATCATGTCGATGTCATGGTCACGCATATCTTGCATGACTTGAATGACTTCTTCCTTGGTTTCACCAATGCCCAACATCAAGCCTGACTTGGTCAACACATCCGGGCATAGGGCTTTATAGCGCTTCAGTAACTCCAAAGACCACTGATAATCAGAGCCTGGACGCACTTTTTTGTATAAAGACGGTACCGTTTCTAGGTTGTGGTTAAACACATCCGGCGGGGTTTGCGCCAAGATTTCAAGCGCAATGTCCATACGTCCACGAAAATCCGGTACGAGGATTTCCATTTCCAGTGTCGGGCTTAACTCACGAGAATAGCGAATACAGTCGGCAAAATGCTGTGCACCACCATCACGTAGATCATCACGATCCACAGAGGTGATCACCACGTATTTCAACCCCATGTCGGCAATAGCGGTGGCCAGCTCTTTTGGCTCGTTCTCATCCAAAGGATTCGGACGACCATGGCCCACATCGCAAAACGGGCAACGGCGCGTACAAATGTCACCCATGATCATGAAGGTCGCGGTACCGCCACCGAAGCATTCACCAATGTTAGGGCAAGAGGCTTCCTCACACACAGTATGCAACTTGTGCTTACGCAGCTTTTGCTTCACTTCGTTGATTTTCGGGCTAGCTGGAATGCGCACGCGAATCCAATCTGGCTTACGCGGCATGGTTTCCGTAGGAATCACTTTAATGGGAATACGCGCTACTTTGTCCGCGCCGCGTTTCTTTTCCCCTTGGACAACTTTGTTCTTTTGCTCTGTGCTCATGGCAAACGAGTACCTAAATCTTGTATGCCATGATAAGGCAAACAGGTTGCTAATTGATCGACCAGCTTTTGGCCGACGACCTTGATGTCAGGCTGAGAGGTGAATTCAGCCATATGGGTCATGTTCATGCCTGCATAACCACAAGGGTTAATACGTGAGAACGGCTCTAAATCCATATCCACATTTAAGGCTAAACCGTGAAAGCTGTAACCCTTACGAATGCGCAGTCCCAGTGAGGCGATCTTGCTCTCACCCACATACACACCTGGTGCATCCGCTTTGGGGTAGGCAGAAATATCATATTCGGCCAATAATTTCACCAAACTGGTTTCAATGGCGTCCACTAAGGTGCGCGGGCCTAAGTCTAAACGTTTGAGGTCCGCCATGATATAGGCCGTGATCTGACCGGGCCCGTGATAGGTCACCTGACCTCCGCGATCCGCTTGCACCACTGGGATATCACCGGTAAATAGCAAGTGTTCTGGCTTACCGGCCTGTCCTTGAGTAAACACCTTTTGATGCTGAAGAATCCATACCTCATCTTGGGTATGCTCGGTGCGCTCGTCCGTGAAGGCCTTCATGGCCTGCCATACAGGCTCGTAAGGCTGCTCACCTGCTAGATAGCGCACCCCTAACTTCATTACAGAACCATCTTAATGCGATCATGCTGAATGAAATCCGCATGCAGATCTTTCAACTGTTGCTCGGACGTGGCAGTAATAAAGAAGGTAATGGAAGTGAAGCGGCCATTGCTGCTGTGGTTAATCTTAATGCGCTCTACGTCCACATCTGGGGCATGCACACGCATGATATCCACCACAAAGGTCTCGTAATCATCCCCGGCTTCACCCAGTACTTTTACTGGGTAGTTGGGACACGGATATTCTATCTTAGGGGGTTCTGCTTTTTTGGCCATAAATACATCTAGAGATTGCCTGTTTCACCCCAATATGGATGCAAAACAGGCGATTGCAAGGGCTTAACTGAATAAGGAGTAAAAGAACAACTTAATATAATCTAAAATTCGGGAGAAAAAGCCCGCTTCATCAATGGCTTCTAAGGCGATCAAAGGTTTATCCATCAGCACTTTATCACCCAAAGACACTGTCATGTGACCGTATTCCATGCCTTTAATAACCGGCGCTTTGATCACATCATCAATGCTGTATTGTACATCCAAGTTGCCTTTTTGACCGCGAGGAATAGTGATATAGGCACCATCTTTCACCCCAAGGGCCAACTCATCTTGTTTACCCATCCATACGCGGTGAGATTGTAGGGTCTCTTGAGAATCATAAAGCTTATGACTTTCAAAATAGCGGAAACCGTAGGTCAGCAATTTTTGTGATTCACGCGCACGGGCTCGCTCAGATTTGGCTCCCATCACTACCGCGATTAAGCGCATATCGTCTTCGACTGCACTAGACACTAAGCAAAATCCGGCTTCATCTGTGTGGCCCGTTTTCAAGCCATCTACACGAGGATCCCAGAACAACAGCAAATTACGATTAGACTGTTCAATGTTGTTATAGGTGAATTTCTTTTCTTTGTATAAAGGATAAAACTCGCTGTGATCCGAAATAATGTGTTTAGCTAGCTTAGACAAATCACGAGCGGTTGAGGCATGGCCTTTGGCAGGTAAGCCGGTGGCATTTTTAAAGCGAGTATTGATCATACCCAGTTGCGCTGCGTACTGATTCATTACATCCACGAACGCTTCTTCGGTACCACTGATGTATTCCGCTAGGGCGATAGAGGCATCATTGCCCGATTGAATGATCACACCTTTTAATAAGTCACCCACTTTCACATAGGTGCCTTCACGAATAAACATGCGAGAGCCTTCTGCTTTCCATGCTTTCACACTGATGCGAGTACGATCCTCTTCTTTGATATTACCGTAGGCCAATTCTTCGGTAACAATAAAACTGGTCATCATCTTGGTTAAACTGGCAGGGGGTAACACTTCATCAGCATTATGCTCTACCAATACTTCACCGCTATTGGCGTCTAACAAAATATAAGAGCTGGCTGCAAGCACTGGTGGTTGAGGAATGATACTCGGGGCTGCATTGACAATGGCAGCGAACAAAAATGCAAAACAAAAAGTGATTAATCGCATAGGACCAATATTAAACCGTTGTGAAAGTTGTGCGGCATTGTAGCACGCCTGAAAAGATTGTTAAGGTCGACTAAGGCTGGATCAAGGTAGAGTGGATTTTTTGTGCTTGTAATGTGCTCTGGATCGCCTCTACCTGATCAGGTGCCACTGGACCTATCCTGACTTTATGTAGAATTTTGCCATCATGAGTATCCTTGGTGATGTACACAGGCTCATTGACAACTTGGGCAAGCTTTTGTTTCATCATTTGCGCAGAAGGCTCCACCGAGAAAGCCGCCACTTGTATAAATTGATAATCCCGTTCCTGCAAAGGCGGTGCTAATAAATCCACCTTCACCTTGGCCGTTCCTTGCTTGTCAAAGCCTAATCGCACTGCCGCGGCATACGACAGATCAATTAACCTGTCACCATGAAATGGGCCGCGATCGTTCACTCGCACCACTAGACTTTTTTGGTTATCTAAATTGGTCACCCGCACATAACTGGGAAGCGGCAAGGATTTATGGGCCGCAGAGAACTGATACACATCGAAACGTTCGCCATTACTGGTGTCATGACCATGGAACTTCTCCCCATACCAAGAGGCCGTGCCTTCTTCACTGTATTCCAACAACCCTTTTTGCACCGCATAGGTTTTCCCCCATACCTCATATTGATCCGGGTTACCGCGCTTTGACAGGGGCTCGCGAATGGGTATGGGCTCAGGTAGGTTTAAAATGCTTTGCTGAAAGATGGGGGTGCTATCAACACTTTGCTGATAGCGAGAGGTGGTACAGGCTTGCACCAATAAAATGGAACATAAGATTGCACAAGCCTGATAACATTTCATAGTTTTTTATGATTATTTTAATTTCTGGCTAAATTCATACACAGCTCGTGCGTACATGCTGCTGCGGTTGTATCGAGTAATCACATAAAAGTTTTTGTAAGCCAGCCAGTATTCTTGGCCATCTTCTAAGTCATAGCGAAATAATGCTGCATCTTGCTCAGGCACATTCTTTGGCGTATTCACGCCACGCTGCTTCCACTCACTGATGGTGGCTTTTAGGGATAACGTCTCATTGGCGTATTTATCCGCATCGGCGTTATGCAAAGTCACAGAGCTCGCAACGGGCTGACCTTGCTGCCAGCCATAGCGCTTAAAGTAATAGGCCACACTGGCAATGGCGTCGTCTTCGTTTGTCCACAAGTCTTTCTTGCCATCGCCGTCATAATCCACAGCATAGCTAATGTAACTAGAGGGAATGAACTGCCCCAACCCCATGGCACCGGCATAGGAGCCTTTGATTTCTAACGGGTCCAGTTTGTTATCGCGCACCATTAAAAAGTAGTTCTTCAATTCGCGATAAAATAAAGATCGCTTTGGATAATCAAAACCCAAGGTGGCCAAGGCATCGATCACACGATAGCTACCTGTGTTGCGTCCGTAATAGGTTTCAACGCCGATGATGGCGGCAATGATTTCACGGGGTACACCGTACTTTTCTTCTACCGCATCAAAGGTGGCTTTGTGCGTTTTCAAGAATGCCTTACCGGCTTTTTCACGGCCTTCGGTTAGAAAGATGTCGCGGTACTCATGCCAAGGTTTCACCTTTTCGGCAGGGCGGGAGATGGCTTCTAAGATGCTTTCTTTGCGTTCTGCTTGCGCCAAGGTGTCACGGATAAATTTTGCATCATAATTGTGCTCAGACACCATCTCTTGGATAAATGGCTCAAGCTTAGGGTGCTCACTGTAATTAGTGGCAGACACAGTAAAACTACTTAACATGACAACTAAACTGGAAACTAACACTCTTAACCTCATATCTTAAATCCGACGATGCATATAAACAGACATAATGACACCAAAAGCCGCCATCAAGGTAACAATCGAAGTGCCACCATAACTGATTAACGGTAAAGGTACACCCACTACCGGCAATATCCCACTCACCATGCCGATATTAACAAACACATAAATGAAAAACGTGACGATCAACGCACCTGCAAATAATCGTGCAAACGTATCTCGCCCTCTGGAAGCCATATAAATACCGCGCATGACGATACACATGTACAAGGCCAGCAACAGCAATACCCCGATCAATCCTTGTTCTTCTGCGTATACCGCAATAATAAAATCCGTATGTCGTTCAGGTAGAAACTCCAATTGCGATTGAGTTCCCTGCAGCCAGCCTTTTCCTTCTAATCCACCGGAACC
>JBFEWA010000295.1:0-4271 GCA_041546605.1 Bermanella sp. | reverse complement strand
TCACGGCTCAGGGTGAACGGCTTTAAGCTATCTTATCTAATAAGATCGCCAATAGAAGCGTTAGTGAAGCCGCTTAAGCAAGGCGGAAGTCATTTTTAAAATAGGAGTTGGTGTTTTATCCAATGACTCGTTTTAAAAATGATTTTCAACACAGCTTAAGCAATGCAACTAGCTTCTAAAGTATGTCGGTGTATTTGGCCGACGTATCTTTATATAGATCTAACATATAATCATCCCGCACCGGCGGCATTTGCAAATAAAAACCTTTGGTTAGAATGTCATCTAACACTTGCTTGGCATCTGCACGGCCTAGTTTTTTGTCTTCGGACAGGGGCAAGCCCATGACTTCTTTTGGGGTACCAAATAGTTCTAACAATTCTTTAGGTACACGCTTTAAACCCTCTAGACGATCCGTATACAGATACATTTCTTCTTTTTTCGGGCTAGACCACACGGTTAATAATCGTTTTTTCATTAGCTCAAACTCGTTCAGGATTGCTTTGATAGCTGGTTTAACACATCTAATAGTGGCTCACCCACTACCTTTTCTCGCCATCCATGAAGTGCTGCGGGTATGGTGAAAGGCCCATTTGGATAACCGTCACGCAGCATGGCTTCCAATTGTTTTTTACGGGCCAATAATTCTGGCGGCACATCCAATTGCTCGGCAATTTTATCAATGTGACGACGCATTTTCTTAAACCACTCCCCCGCATTTTGCGACAAGGGGCGATCCATTCTTGCTGGCCATTCTTCTGTGGGGGTATCTTTACATGCTTGGATCAGTTGGATGATCTGGTCCCCTTCTTTGCGAACCGTCGCTTGTCGAATGCCCTTAATAGAAGATAGTTGTTTGCTGGTTTGTGGCAAGCGCATGGCCAATTCCATTAGCAATGGGTCACTCAACAAATGCCCCCGTGGAATGTTCACTGTTTTGCAGCGCTGCTCGCGCCAATTTACCAGCTGGCTTAGCACATTGAGTTGATGTCCTTTTAACATCCACGCTTTTTTTATGCGTTCATAGGAATAACCGGCCTGCTGGCTATCTCGCCAGTCCTGTAGCACTTGCTGACAGTCTTCTAGCAACCACTCCCAGCGCCCTTGTGCGGTTAACTTATCTTCCAGCATTTGCGCCATGGGTAATAAGTATTCCACGTCATCAGCGGCGTAATGAAGCTGGTTCTCGCTTAGTGGGCGTTGTAACCAATCGCTGCGTGTCTCGCCTTTTTCTAGCTCCACATCTAACAGCGCTTTGACCAGTTTCTGATATCCCATGATTCCGCCTAAGCTGGCCATGGAAGCCGCTAGCTGGGTATCCATCATAGGTTCTGGTAGCACGCCTAAATTGTGAAAGAAGGCATCGAAGTCTTCGCTTGGACTATGTAAAACCTTCACACAGGTTTCACAGGTGAAAACCGCTTTTAGCGGCGTCCAATCATCAATGGTTAGAGGATCGATTAAATAGGTATCCGAGCCATCATTTACTTGAATTAAGGCCAGTTTTGGGAAAAACGTGTCCACGCGCATAAACTCGCTGTCTAACGCGATGCGTGGCAAATCAAGCCACTGCTTGGCCGCTTGTTCTAAGGCTTGGTTGTCTTTTATATAAATCATAGGGGCCTTAAATTCGGCTGTACGGCTAATGGGCTTGAGTGAATCAATAAACGCTCTTACGACCCGCGAGAGCATGTGCAAGGGTGCCGCCATCTACGTATTCCAATTCACCACCTAACGGCACTCCGTGGGCAATGCGGCTGACGTCGACATTTTTTCCGGCAAACATCTGTTGAATAAACTGCGCTGTGGCTTCCCCTTCCACCGTGGGGTTAGTCGCGAGAATCACTTCTTGCACACCTTTTGAGAGCACCCAGTCTTTAAGTTTATCTAACCCTAAAGCCTCAGGACCGATTCCTTCGATGGGGCTTAAACGACCAAAGAGTACAAAGTAGCGCCCTTTGAATCCCGTTTGCTCAATGGCCAGTACTTCTGCTGGGGTTTCCACCACGCACAATTGTTGATCGTTACGCTTGGCGTCATCACAAACGGGGCATAATTCTGTTTCAGTAAGGTTACGGCATTGCTGGCAATGACCCACTTTATCAAGGGCTTCACTTAACGTGGCCACTAAACTGGCGGCACCGGCTTTGTCTTTTTCTAACAAATACAAAGCCAAACGCTGGGCGGTCTTAGGCCCCACACCGGGTAAGATAGTAAGGGCCTGAACCAATTCATTGATCAATGGGCTAAGTGATGCCATAACCTAGGATTACCTTAAAAGTACCTTAGAACGGAAGCTTCATGCCTGGTGGTAAGCCCATGCCTTGGGTCATGGAGCCCATTTTTTCAGCACTAGCGGCTTCAATTTTACGTACCGCATCGTTTACCGCGGCAGCCACTAGGTCTTCAATGATTTCTTTGTCTTCTTCCATCAAGCTGTCATCTAGGGACACGCTTTTCACGTCATGACGGCCCGTCATCACGATTTTCACAAGTCCGGCACCGGATTCGCCTGTGGTTTCTGCATTAGCCAATTCTTCTTGGGCTTTTTGCATGCGTTCTTGCATCTTTTGGGCTTGCTTCATCAAGTTGCCCATGCCGCCTTTCATCATCTTGATTTCCTCAATATGGTTGAATGTCCCCTTGATGTTTAATCAATGGGGGTAATGGAGTCCATTATAACCTGTGCATTAAACGCTTGTCGCAGGGCTTGTACCTTGGGGTCTTGCTCAATGCTATTTACCGCATCCTGCAAACGCTCTTGCTGTAGTCGTTGCGTACGCTGTGCTGGGGTTTCAAACTGTATACCCCCTTCCACCACCTGTACTTGATAAGACTGATTCAGTGTCTCATTTAAAATCTGTGCGAAGCGCTTTTGATGGGCCTCACCAAATAAACGCATGTGCCCAGCGTCACTGTGAAATACCAGCTGATTCCCCTGAATATCCATCAGACAGGTATTGGCCACTAGGTTTTTCAACATGCCTTCTAGTGGCAAAGCATTAAAAATGAGGGGCCAACTGCTGCTGTTTAATGGCATGGCCAGTAACTCTGCGTGGTTTTCATCCTCGGCTGTGGCTTCAACTGCTGGAGCGTCTATTTCTGGGCTTGCTGATACTGATTTTTCTATAGGTGCAAGTTCTTCAACTGGCGCTGATTTCATGGCATTTTCAACAGCCGACGGCTCAACATGAGCGTTTGCTTGCACCTGTGTATTTGCCGTTTGCTGATCCACAGCAGCCATGGCCTGTGCAGCTGGCTCAATGCTTGGCTGAACCGGCTCATCAATTGTATTGGGTTGAGATACCGGAAGGCCATCAGGCTCTACCGGCATGGGCATTTCAGCCGGTGCTTCCACATGGGGCTCATTACTGGTATCCCAGGGCACATCTATTTCGTCAGCAACAGGGGGAGCAATATGGGCCGGTTGTGGCTCATCAATAGGGGCCGAGGCTGGGGCGATGATTTCTGCTGGTGTTTGAATCTCAGCAGCCGCGTGCGCCTCTTGGGGCTCAGCAATGCTCGCCGCAGCAACAGGGACACTGGCCTCAACTGGATTATTGTGACTTTCTGCAGAACTGGATAGCGCCGTATTGACGATCTGGCGCTTGAGGTGCGCCAGATCAGGCTTTTTTGCCTGGGGCACTCCCGTTGGGCTTTGGGCCTCTGCCTGTTGCCCCACTGGCGCAAAATTAATCATGCGCAGCAAGGTCATTTCCATGCCGGATCTTGGCTCGGGGGCCAAAGGCAAATCCCGTTTACCAGTCAAAGCCACTTGATACATAAGCTGAACCATGGCCGGACTCATGGCCTGTGCCAGAGCCAGTACTTGTTCTTTATCCCCTTGGCTATTATCCACCGCATCCGGTACCGCTTGTGCAATGGCAATACGGTGAATCAAATGAATCAAGTCGGCCAATAGGTTGTTGAAATCCACGGCGTGCTCAGCCATTTGTGCCACTAATTGTAAAGCGGTAGCGGCGTCTGCTTCAGCTAAGGCAATGGCAAGTTGGAATACACGACCACGATCCACTGTGCCCAGCATGCTGGCCACATCTAATTCTTTAATTTGACCTTGGCCAAAACTAATCGCTTGATCGGTCAAACTCAACGCGTCACGCATACTGCCTTCAGCCGCGCGACCCAATAACCATAAACCCGGCTCTTCTGCTGGGATATTCTCTTGGCCAAGGATGTTTTTCAGATACCCCACAATGCGCTCAGGGGTCATATTCTTAAGGCTGAACTGCAAACAACGACTCAAGATGGTCGCC
>JBFEWA010000072.1:0-11138 GCA_041546605.1 Bermanella sp. | reverse complement strand
GAGTCTGTGCATGAAGCCAATAGCCCCCGTGCAGCGCAAGAAGTGTTTGACATGGGCTTGCCGATTTTAGGCATTTGTTACGGCATGCAAACCATGTCTGAGCAGCTTGGCGGTAAAGTAGAAGGCTCTGACATTCGTGAATTTGGATACGCGCAAATCAAAGCCGAAGGCGATAGTGCTTTATTTAAAGATATTTCTGATCACATCGGTGAGAACGGCGAATCTTTGCTAGATGTATGGATGAGCCACGGTGACAAAGTGGTGAAAATGCCAGAAGGCTTTGAGTTAATGGCGTCTACTCCTTCTTGTCCAAGTGCTGGTATGTACCACGCGGAAAAGCAATTTTTCGGCGTACAATTTCATCCAGAAGTGACCCACACCTTACAAGGTGGTCGCATGCTTGAGCACTTCATCAAAGACATTGCAGGTTGTGAAGGTCTTTGGACCCCAGCCAATATCATTGAAGATCAAATCAAGCGCGTTCAAGAACAAGTGGGCGACAAAAAAGTATTGCTAGGTCTTTCAGGTGGCGTGGATTCTTCTGTCGTAGCTGCGTTATTACATAAAGCCATTGGCGACCAGTTAACCTGTGTGTTTGTGGATAACGGTTTACTGCGTAAAAACGAAGGCGACATGGTAATGGATATGTTCGCTAAAAACATGGGTGTTAAAGTCATTCGTGCCGACGCTGAAGATTTGTTCTTGGGCAAGCTGGCGGGTGTGTCCGATCCTGAGCAAAAACGTAAAGTGATTGGTAATACCTTCATCGAAGTATTCGATGCAGAAGCCAGCAAAATTCAAGATGTGGATTTCTTAGCGCAAGGTACTATCTACCCTGACGTTATCGAGAGTGCGGCCTCTAAAACCGGTAAGGCACACGTGATTAAGTCTCACCACAATGTGGGCGGGCTACCAGAAGACATGAAAATGGAATTGGTAGAGCCATTACGCGAATTGTTTAAAGACGAAGTGCGTAAAATTGGTCTAGAACTGGGCCTTCCTTACGACATGGTTTACCGTCACCCATTCCCAGGTCCTGGTTTAGGTGTGCGCATTCTGGGTGAAGTGAAAAAAGAATACGCCGATGTATTGCGTGAAGCGGACGCCATCTTCATTGAAGAATTGCACAACTTTGATTGGTACCACAAAACCTCACAAGCGTTCGTTGTGTTCCTGCCGGTTAAGTCCGTAGGTGTGGTGGGTGATCAACGCCGTTACGAGTGGGTAGTATCTTTACGTGCAGTTGAAACCATTGACTTCATGACAGCTCGTTGGGCGCACTTGCCATATGAGCTATTAGAGAAAGTATCCAACCGTATTATTAACGAGATCGAGCATATTTCTCGTGTGGCTTATGATGTTTCATCTAAGCCGCCGGCGACGATTGAGTGGGAATAATACTTTCGCGAGCTAATGTGAAGTCGAAATTCCATGCAAAAAACCGATACACTGTATCGGTTTTTTTATGTCTAAAATTTAACACTGTACCTATTGTCATTATTTGTTTGCTGTTACAGTATTTTTAATCATTGTGTTGAGGTGTGCCATGTCCCTTGTAAACGAATATTTTGGTCCAGATGTTAATCGTAGCGAATCCGATTCCATTAAATGGAAGCGTTACAAGGATAAAGATATTTTACCCATGTGGGTGGCCGACATGGATTTTAAGGTGGCCCAGCCTATTGTCGACGCCCTACAAACACGAGTAGACCATGGCGTGTTTGGTTATGGCTCTGATAGCCCAGAACTTAAGCAACTAATCGTCGAGCATTGTGCCAAGCATTACGACTGGGACATTCAGGCTGAATGGATAGTATTAACACCCGGTGTGGTCAAAGGCTTAAATCTTGCGCGAGCCATTTCGCTTCAAAAAGGCAAGCCAGCAGGTATTACCGCCTTGCCTGTGTATCCGCACTTATTAAAACATGCGCCTTTGCTTTCGTTTAGTGATCAAACCTTTTGGGTTAAGCCTGATGGTGATAGCTGGTCTTTGGATTTGGCCGAAATGCAGGCGAATATCACCAGTGATACCGGCGTTATGCTGCTATGTAACCCGCAAAACCCTGTGGGTAAGGTATACAGCAAGCAAGAGTTAATGGCTCTTGCGCAAGTGTGTATCGAGCATGACTTGATTATTTGCTCAGACGATATTCACTGTGATTTGATTTTAAACGGCAAAAAGCACATCCCTATTGCCAGTTTAAGTGAGGAAATTTCACAGCGCAGCATTACTTTAATGGCGCCGAGTAAGACGTTTAATATTCCGGGTTTGGATTTGGCATTTGCGGTGATTGAAAATGCAGAGTTGCGCAACGAATACAGCCGCTTGATGGATGGCTTAGTGGGGCACGTGAATTTGTTGGGTGTGCCGGCTGCCATCGCCGCATTCAAATTTGGTGAGCCTTGGCGTTTAGAGTTAATCGACTATCTGCGTGGTAACTGTGAATTAATTGAGAAAAGCATTCACGCATTGCCAGGGATTTCAATGCGACCAGTGGAGGCCACCTATTTAGCATGGTTGGATGTATCTCAATTACAGCTGGATAACCCCCATCAATATTTTGAGAAATTTGGGGTGGGCCTATCAGCGGGCAAGGATTTTGGCGATGATCGATACCTGCGCTTAAACTTTGGGTGTCAAAGACCCTTGTTAAAACAAGCGCTAGAACGCATTGAAAAAGCGGTTTTAAATCGAGTAAACGAGTTAAAATAATTATTTGCTAAAAAGACTTGGGAATTCAATGAATTCCCTTGCGCCTCAATGGTTGGATGCTTATCATCGCGCCTCATTTTTTATCGCGGTAGAGGTTATGATGGAATTATTAGATCAGTTAGAGCAAAAAATCACATTGGCATTGGAAACCATTGAATTACTCAACATGGAAAATGAAGAGTTAAAACAAGAAGTAGCGCAACTAAAATCAGAAAAAGAGCAAGCGTTAGACCAGCAGCAAGTGGTGGAGCAGCGCATCAATCGCTTGCTTAAGCAGTTCAACGAAGAGTTAACTGCCGCTTAATAAAAAAGCCCGAAAGGGCTTTTTTATTACATGTTACTTTTGCCAAACTCCATTTTGTTTTTCAGTAAAATGCGTTCCGCTTTCGCCCCTAAATAAACATAACCCCCCAAGCCTAATAATAACCCCACAACTGACAGCATCATCCAAACCGCAGAGTTCATGAGTTCCACTTCTCCTAGGGATGCTTTGAACATGGTCAGCAAGGCCTCAATGGATACGGCAATGAGAATGGCGGCTAAGAAGCGTGTAATGGTGCGTCGAGTGGAGCTGTGCCGAAACACGTCTTTGTGCATGAGCACTTCTTCTTCCAAAATGGTTTTGCCTAAATCAAAAATCGCTAAGCTTAAAGTGATGAAGATAATAATCTCAAATAATTTATAAGGCGGACTGCCCGGTGATGTTTCGGCTGGGAATAAAGAGATTAAATCTTGAAAAGCAAGGTATAGCATAACGGCTGCCACAGACATGAGTCCGAAAACCATTAAGCAGTACACCCCATAGAAAAAGGGAATGGTTCGTCGACGCAACTCATCGCCACGCAAAAAATCAATGATGCGCGACAAGTTAATATCCACGACCAAATAGCCGAGAACCGTTTGACTGTCATCATCCACCACTTTTAATGCGGCCGACACGCACATGTGCCCAGTGGCGCTGGACATATAAGGTGAGGTCACCGCTAAGCTGTCGGTGTGACTAGCTAATTGAAAGTACGGTCGTTGCGAGCGGTCCATGTTTTTAGCGCCGGGTAGTATTTTCACCCCTCCTTTGTTGGAGGCAATGTTCTCACTGGTTTGCTTGCCCTTGGTGTCTAGGGTGTAAAGCAATTCCACAAATGGATAGTGGCTGTTGATGTTGTGTAAGGTGGAAAGAGCGGTTTTGTCATCATCAAATAATTGCGATTGCGCCACGCCGGAAAGAATGGATTCCACCAAATCATGGATCACGGACTTATAGTCTTGGTAGCTTTCAATGATGCTTAAATAACTCATGGCACCCATATAATGCACCTCATTAGGGAGATAATGCTTGTGCTGCAACTCTTAAGCCACTGCATGGGTGTCTTGCGCGCAGGGGCCGTAATCGCTAGGCTTAGCCCACTATAGGAGAGCCCAATGAAAATAATAATAACGCTACTATGTGTGCTGTCGGTGAGCGCTTGCACCACAATGAAACACTCTTTATTCGAGATGGGGGTGGGCGTCGAACGCAGCCTGTCGGATCTTGATAAAAAAACCGTGCAAGTAAACGACTATAACTGGGTGTATTTAGAATCCAGCGACAATCACGATAAACCGGTTGTTGTGTTGCTACATGGTTTTGCCGCAGAGAAAGATAACTGGACGCGCATGGCGCGCTTTCTAGATGAGTACCATGTGATCGCGCCAGATTTGCCCGGTCATGGTGAGACCACCTTTAATCAAGATGACTTCTACGGCTTTGATCAGCAAAGCCTACGCCTAGCGGAGTTTATCAATGCCTTGGGTTTGACCAAGTTCCATTTAGTTGGCAACAGCATGGGAGGCGGCATTGCTGCGCTTTATGCCTACCGTCACCCTAGCAAAGTGGTGAGCTTATCGTTAATAGATGCGGTGGGTTTTTACGGCGACGAGCCCAGTGAATTACAGCGCATCATAGACGCCAAAGAGCCCAACCCGTTAATTGTGCGCAGCGAAGAAGACATGACCCGCTTAATGCACTTTGCCATGGAACAGGTGCCGTTTTTACCCTGGCCAGCTACGGATGTGTTAGCGGATCGTGCCATGGCTCGTGAGCATGCCAACGATCATATTTTTCAGCATATTTACCAAGAAGCGGAGACAGCCCGTTACTCCGGTGGCTTTAAGCATGTGTTTCAAAAGCTAGCCATGCCCACCTATGTGGTATGGGGAGAAGAAGATCGCGTGCTGCATGTATCCAGTGTGGATAAGTTTTTTGAGTTCACACCCAGGGTGCAAGTAGACGTGCTACCGAATGTAGGGCACGCTCCCATGCTCGAAGTACCTGAAATCACCGCCAATTTACTGGATGCATTTTGGCAAGAAGCTATGGGACAATTACCCATGACGCGCCATGCTGTTTCTGAGAATCCATGAATCAAGACGAACATTTTATGCAAGCGGCCATTGAACAGGCCAAGCTTGCAGATCAATTAAACGAAGTCCCTGTGGGTGCTGTAGTGGTACTCGACGGTGAGATCATTGGTCGAGGCTTCAATCAACCCATTACCGCTCATGATCCAACCGCACACGCAGAAGTCATGGCGCTGCGTGATGCGGCCAAAAAAGTGGAAAACTATCGCTTAGTGAATGCGGATTTGTATGTGACAGTGGAACCTTGCACCATGTGCTCGGGGGCCATTGTTCACAGCCGCATTCGTCGCCTTATTTATGGCACTACAGAGCCCAAAGCGGGCGTTGCCCAAAGCCAAGACCACATCTTTTCGAAAGCGTACTTTAATCATCAAGTAGACGTGACGTCTGGCGTGTTGGCACAAACCTGTACCGATGTGATTCAAGCGTTTTTTAAACGTCGACGGGAAGAGAAAAAAGCGGAAAGAGGGGTGTAATAACGTCCACAGCATGTGAGACAAACCTGAGCTGCATTTTGTGCGAGAATTTTCCGCACAAAATTCAGCAGAGCGCTTGGCTTCCCATGGCTGTGCTGGTTATGCGATTTATTTGGTAGCGACAAAAGCATCTTTACTCGTATAGATTTGGAACTTAATTTCAAAATCACTTGCCCACTTCAGCAACGTTGCCTGCACTTCGCTAATCATGGCTTCAGGGATTGCAGAGCTGCATAGCCAAATACCGATCGTCTTCTCTTTTGTGGGTAAGTCTTCGCAATCGATACTAAATTTGTGCTCGCCTTTTACAACAGAAAGGGCATGACAATACATGTGAACATTTCTCTGCAAAGAAATATCCCACCCATCGATTTTCCCTTTTACGCTACGTTCCATTTTTAGCTCTATTGCGCATAACGCTCGCAGCATGGGCCAGAGCAAATTGGCGCTTTTTGTGCGCAGTACAAAACGTGACAGTTTGCGGAGGTCCAGCCCGAAGGGCGAACATGGCTGCGCTTGTTAGGCATTTGAATAGTGCTCCGGTGTTATGATTTTTAACCAGTTTGAGTGCTTTGAAAATAGCTCAGCTATTTCCTGATTAAATACCAACATTGAACTCCAATTTTTATTGTAAGCAATACTAAATGGTTCAATGCCATTTTGCTTTAGAACCATATTGTGCATATACATTGGCCGATCTTTGGGCCAATTGGGTAAATCTAGTGGCTCCCATTTTGAGGCATCCATATCCCAGATAGATACCCTTTTAACCGGGTGAATAACATATAGCTCAGTTGAAGAGCCACCTTTAGCTTTTGCCGCAAAAGGGATTATAACAACATCATCTTTTGCCACTTGCTTTATGGCCTCTGCGAGCTCTTTGTTAGCTACATGTAGAGGCAAATTGGTTGCAGGCACAGCATCAATGCGCTCCAGCTCAGCTTCGAATTCCACTTTTGGAGGAGACCATTCTAAAGGCTTATCAAATGCCATTAAATCATGAGGGCTATCGCCAGACTCTTTGGCGTAAGTGCCAATAAGGTCTTGGGGTATCTCATAATCAAATTCGTAGGTATATATTTCCATTTGATGCCTAACACTTTAATCGTGCGCATGCGGGTTTACACATTGTTAGACAATGGCGTTTCTCTATCGTAAATATTTGAAGGCAAAGAGATTTCTTTGAAATCCATTTCAAATCTAGCGGGAAAAACGCGCACGCACGGAATATTGAAATAACAGGCGCCTGTTATTTCTAAGCGCATGTTCGTATTTAACTGATTTTGCACAGTTTTTTAAAATCACTCCAGTAAAAACAAGCACTTTTTTCTTATTGATTCGCTGTAATTCCAAAATATTTTAGCACCCTGATAAATATGCTGTGTATTTAAACAGTGCAATGGAACTTGGAATACTTATGGTTAGAAGCCATTTTTAATCAAATCCGTGAGTGCATGTGCTTACGTGGCTACAGCCCGTAGGTTGGGTAAGTGAGGAACGAACGCCACCCAACATTCATTTGTCGGATGACGCTTCGCTTATCCGACCTACGCCATAAACCTTCTTCGCGCGCGAGCGCCCTCCTACTCGTTCAAAACAAGGCTCTCAAAATAACAGGCAAAAAAATACCGGCACTAGGCCGGTAAAAAAGGTCAATCGGTTTAACGGATCAGTTCACCACAGTTAATGGTGGAATGGTGCGATAGCCACTGGCCGTTAAGAAGCTGTCTTCGCCATCGTTTGAGGCGGTGTAATTCTGTTCTGGTTGGTCACGCCATACCAGTAGGTCGTAAAAGCGACGAATGTTTTGCACGTATTCAACTGGCTCGTGGCCACGGGCATAACCGTATTGGGTTTTCTTGTAGTATTTCTTTTGCGTGAGCAGTGGCAAGCTTTCTTTTAAGTCCATCCAGCGCTCTGGATCACCACCACGCTGTTTGGTGATTTTTTGCGCGTCTTTTACATGGCCAGCCCCAACGTTGTAGGCGGCTAAAGCAATCCAAGTGCGATCTGGCTCGGCAATGTGATCAAAGCGTTTTTTCAATTTGGCAAAATACGCAGAGCCACCGCGAATACTTTGTTCGGCATTTAAGCGGTTCTTCACGCCCATTTCTTTGGCGGTGGAGCGGGTTAGCATCATTAATCCGCGCACACCGGTACGAGAACGGGCGCGGGCTTTCCAATGGCTTTCTTGATAGCCAATGGCCGCCAGTAAGCGCCAATCAATGTCGTGGGATTGCGCTTCTTTTTCAAATAATGCTTGGTAGTGGTGTAGGCGTTCATCCGCTTGGCGTAAGAAGGTTAGTGTGCCTACGTTATCAATTTGATTTAGGTGGCCGTAATAGCGCTCTTCTAATTGAGATAACAAGCCGGTCTCACGCACTAACTGGAAGAATTCACGGGACTTGTTCAATAGGCTGTTGTCTGAGAACTTCGAGAAGGCCCAAGCCAGTTGTTGTTTTTCACCAATATCCATGGCGCCTGCCACGTTTGGATAAAAACCTGAAAGCGCTTCGAATTCGTTACTGTCCACTATGGTGTAGTCAATCTCGCCGTTTTCTACCATTTGCACAAGTTCGGCCACTTCAGCGTCTTCTCGTTCAATCCAGCTTAATTGCGGTAATTCGTTTTGTTGTAACTCGCGCAAGAACTGGGCATGGCTAGAGTGAGCAATCACCACTAGGGTTTTGCCTGCAAGCTCAGATAGGTTTTTGGGGCGCTTTTGATCAATGCGATAAACCAGCTTTTGCGTTACATCAAGGTAGCTACTAGCGAAGCGCACACGCTCGGCGCGGCTCTGGGTTACGGTTAAGCCAGCGGCGGCAAAGGCCACGTTGCCAGACTCAACTTCGGAAATAAGGTCTTCTAGGGTGTCTGCCACTTCCACTTCTAGGTCCACACCTAGATATTGAGCAAACATTTTTGCCAGCTCGTATTCAAAGCCAGAGGGTTGGTCTTTGTCTTGGTAGTAAGTGGTGAAGCTGTTGCGGGTAATGATTTTAAGGCTGCCGCGATCCATGATGTCGTCGTAGTCATAGCGACTGCCTGAGCTCATGGCCAATATAATCACAATACACAGAAGGCACAGTGCAAAGCTGGCTTTCAAAAGCCACTGCTGCTTACTAGCGTGATGCTGCATAGCTGCCTCCCCATATAAACGATTATTAAAATTAAAGTGTGATCTGTGTCATATTTTAATCCGAGACAAGCCTAAGCTCCAAATTAGCCTGTCTGACAATTTTGGCCGAAATTAACTGAATCGCCCTTCAGGCCCCGTGATTGTTGATCTGATCAATTTTAGATCATTTTGTTATATACGATGAAAGTACCACATACCTCACCAAGCGGGCGCCATTATGCCAGTTGCTGGCAGTAAATAAAGCCGCGTTAATGCTGGTGACAGGGGCCGCTTTCCATTAGAATTACGCCCTCTTAAATTCCACCTCTTACTTACAGTAGGCTGAACAGCAATGCTCAAACTGTCCGGTGCTCCTGCACTTTCTGCCTTTCGTCGTGAAAAGCTATTAGCAAAAATTCAATCCACTCACCCAGAAGTGACTTCTGTTTACGGTGAATTTGTTCATTTTGCTGAGACGTTAGAAGATCTCAACGACCAAGAGCACTCTGTTCTTGAACGAATCTTGCGCTACGGTCCAACTGCGCAAGCTGAACAGCCAAGCGGCCAAATGATATTAGTGGTACCGCGCATCGGCACCATTAGCCCTTGGTCATCTAAAGCCACAGACATCGCTAAAAACTGTGGCTTAAGCAACGTGAAGCGCCTTGAACGTGGTGTTGCTTACTGGGTAACCGGTAGTGATGACATCGAAGGCATTAAAGCGCACTTGTTTGATCGCATGGTGGAAACCGTTTTAAGCGACTTTGATCAAGCACAAGCGCTATTCAGTCACGCCGAACCCGCGCCTATGTCTCAAGTGGATATCTTGGATGGCGGTCGTGAAGCATTGGCGCAAGCCAACCGTGAATTAGGTTTGGCATTGGCTGAAGACGAAATCGATTACTTGGTGGAAAACTACATCAAGCTGGGTCGTAACCCTAACGACATCGAGCTAATGATGTTCGCACAGGCAAACTCTGAGCATTGTCGTCACAAAATTTTTAACGCCAGCTGGGATATTGATGGTCAGGCACAAGAAAAATCCTTGTTCCAAATGATCAAAAACACCTACGAGCACCACAACGAAAACATCTTGTCTGCTTATAAAGACAACGCATCGGTGATTCGTGGTTCTGAAGCCGGTCGTTTCTTCCCTGAGCCAGGCTCAAAAGAATACCGTTATCATCAAGAGCAAATGGCCATCTTGATGAAAGTAGAAACCCATAACCACCCAACGGCTATCGCGCCGTTCTCGGGTGCGGCAACCGGTAGTGGTGGTGAAATCCGTGACGAAGGTGCCACGGGTATTGGTTCTAAACCAAAAGCAGGTTTAACCGGTTTTACGGTTTCGGATTTAAAAATCCCAGGATATGAGCAGCCTTGGGAAAGCCAATACGGCAAGCCAGAGCGTATTGCGTCTGCGTTAGACATCATGATTGAAGGCCCTATTGGTGGCGCGGCGTTTAACAACGAATTTGGTCGTCCAAACTTGTGCGGTTACTTCCGTACGTTTGAAGACAAAGCCAGCGATGAAGTGCGCGGCTATCACAAGCCCATCATGATTGCCGGTGGTTACGGCAACATCCGTGAAGAACACGTGCAAAAAGGTGAAATCCCAGTGGGCGGTAAGTTGATCGCTCTGGGTGGTCCTGCCATGCAAATTGGTTTAGGCGGTGGCGCGGCATCATCGGTTGACGGTGGTGAACAAAACGAAGATTTGGATTTTGCATCCGTACAACGTGGCAACCCAGAAATGGAGCGTCGTTGTCAGGAAGTCATCGACCGCTGCTGGCAGTTAGGTGATAACAACCCAATCGTGTTTATTCACGATGTGGGCGCCGGTGGTTTGTCCAACGCCTTCCCAGAATTAGTCAGTGACGCAGGTCGTGGCGGTAAGTTTGAACTGCGTAATATTCCAAACGATGAGCCAGGCATGAGTCCGTTGGCGGTTTGGTGTAATGAGTCGCAAGAGCGTTACGTACTCTCTGTCGCGCCAGAAAATTTAGCCTTGTTCGAGGAAATCTGTGAGCGTGAGCGCTGCCCATTTGCGGTCATTGGTGAAGCCACAGAAGAAGAGCACCTAACCGTTTCGGATAGCCATTTTGGTAACAATCCTGTGGATCTGCCATTGCAAGTATTGCTTGGTAAGCCACCACGTATGCACCGTACCGCTGAGCGTTTAGAGTTAGATTTACCTGCGGTTGAACTAGCAGGCATCGAATTAAAAGACGCCGCTGAGCGTGTATTGCAACTGCCTGCGGTTGCTAGCAAAAGCTTCTTGATCACCATTGGTGATCGCTCGATTACCGGTACCGTTGCCCGCGATCAGTTTGTGGGTCCTTGGCAGGTGCCAGTGGCAGACGTGGCGGTGACCACGGCGTCTTACGACGGTTATACCGGTGAAGCCATGGCCATGGGTGAACGCACGCCATCT
>JBFEWA010000254.1:0-4856 GCA_041546605.1 Bermanella sp. | reverse complement strand
TGCTTGCCAAAAATCTTGTACACGTTCTGTACGGACAGTTTTGTTTTCATAGGCTTCTCTTGGCGAATATCGAAATATCGCTCAATAAGATATTTAGATGTCTAAGTATTTTAATACCTTACCACTCCCAGATTGGAATGGCCAATTGGGATCTGTTAGTTGTATTTTTATGGAATTGAGGGTTTTTTACTTAGTCATGTAAATAATGTGGGGGGCTGATATAGAGTTGCTCTATTTAACTGATATGGGCTTACTCAAGGTCTATAGGTCTTCTGTCCATAAATGGTATGGACTCTCTCCAATAGAATTGAGTTTCTCTTGAATGAAGTCTATGAATACACGAATTTTCTCGGGCAAGAATTCTCGGTTGGCATAAATGGCCCAAATCCCATAATCCTTTGGCCGAAAAACCGGGAGAATGGCTTTGATAGTGCCCTTTTGAATGGCTTCTCGTGCGAGAAAATGAGGCATCTGTGTAATGCCTAATCCTTGCTCACATAAAGCGATGAGTGCTTCTCCATCATCGCAGATTAGATTGTTGCTAGGGTTGTGGCTGCGTTGCCGCTCCATAATTGGCATGATTTTTCCGGTTTGTCGAAACCTAAAACGAATCCATCTATGTTGTTCAAATGACGTGTGATTTTTAGGTTGGCCATATGTCTTAATGTATTCAGGTGAGGCGCATATTAAGAAGTCGATTGGGCTTAATTGCTTTGCAATTAGATTCGAATCTCCTAGTGTCCCACTTCGTAATACAATATCAATTCCTCGTTCAACCATATCAACGTATCGATCATCAAAGCTGATATCTAATGAAATGGATGGGTAGCGTTGAGTGAATTCACCTATGTATGGCAACACATATAACCGACCATAAGAAATAGGAAGGTTTATGCGTAATAGGCCTTCGGCCTGATTGTTGTGTTGTAATATGCTTCTTTCGCTTGCTTCTAATTGATTAATAATATTCTTTGCGGTTTCAAGATACTCTCGCCCAGCTTGAGTCAACGCGATTTGTCGAGTTGACCGATGCAGCAAAGAGACCTTTAAGTCGGACTCTAATCTTTGTATGGCTTTACTGATTGTCGATGGGGACAACCCCTGATTATTGGCAACTTTTGCAAAGCTACCTGCTTCAATTACGCGTACAAAAAGTTTAAGAAGATTAAGTTTGTCCATAGTGAAAACACCGAATTTAGATTGGTGAAATTAATTCACTATACATCTGAAGGAAGTGATATTGAATCACTAGTTTCAAGTCCCTAGGATGAGCATTCATTTCAAGCAAGGAGCAATACTATGAATGTATTTAAATTTAAAAACCCACTTATTCTCTTAATTTTTTCCATATTTTTAAGTGTGTCGGCTTCAGCGGCTGATAAGCGAATTGGCATTATCGTTTTTGATGGCGTGCTTACGTCAGATATAACGGCACCGTTAGAGGTGTTTGGGGTGGCCAGTAAAAAATCTTGGTTCTCAAATTATGATGTCATTACGATCAACATTGATAAGCAAGCATTTATCACAACAGAAGAAGGCCTAACGATAGGTGTGGATGATTACCTAGTAAATCGGCCAGAAGTAGATGTGTTGTTAATTCCTAGTAGCTATGACATGGCGCCCATTATTAAGAATAAAGCGTTACTATCGTATATAAATGATACTTCCAAGACAGCTCAATGGATGGCGAGTAATTGTTCAGGTGCCTTTGTGTTGGCTGAAGCGGGTATATTAGATGGCAAAAAAGCAACTACCTGGGCGGGAGGTGAGTCAGAACTGAAACGCGCATATCCAAAGGTGGATGTTCAGTTTGATCAAAACTATGTGATTGATGGAAATGTACTGACTTCCAATGGCAGTGTGGTGAGTTACGAGGCTGCATTAGCGTTACTTGAAAAAATGACATCCAAAGGGCGCACTCTTGAAGTAAAGGAAGCATTACAAGCTCAAAGGTTGTGGTAATTTCTTTTTGATTTTACTAAGCGTCATACCGTTTTGAATGATATGGCGCTTAGATAGAATTATTTTTTATCTGATTGCGCTAATGCCCAGACAACATGCTCTTTTACCAGCTCTGAATCCATTTGCATTTTACTTTCTAGCGCTTTGATAACGTCTTTCGAATACGGCGCATTACCCAAGGCCACGGCGATGTTTCTTAGCCAGCGCTCGTAACCGGCACGGCGAATGGGGGTGCCTTCGGTTTTGCTTAAAAAGGTTTTTTCATCCCAAGCAAAGAGTTCGAGCAAGGTGGCGGTGTCTAAGTTGTGGCGCGGGGTGAAATCTTGCTCTTGAGATGTCTTAGTGAATTTATTCCATGGGCAGCATAGCTGACAGTCATCACAGCCAAAGATGCGGTTGCCCATTTTGCTTCTGAGGTCTTCTGGAATGGAGCCCTTCAATTCGATGGTTAAATACGAGATGCATTTACGCCCATCCACCACATGGTTATCCACAATGGCTCCAGTGGGACAGGCGGGAATACAAGCGCTGCAACTGCCACAATTCATCTCGGTGTAAGGCTCGTCTATAGGTAGGGGTAGGTTGGTAAACAATTCCCCTAAGAAGAAATAGCTGCCTGCTTTGGGATTAATGAGCATGGCGTTTTTGCCAATCCAGCCCATGCCGGATTTTTGCGCGAGCCCTCTTTCTAATACCGGGGCGCTGTCCACAAAGGCGCGAAAATTGGGTGCAAGTTCTAAGTCGCTGATTGCCTGTTCGATTCTTTTGCCCAATTGCGTGATGCGCTTGCGCATGAGTTTGTGATAATCCCGCCCCAAGGCATAACGACTGATGTAGGCCTGATTGGCGTTATTTAACACGGTAATGGTTTGCACCTCAGGAGGCATGTAATCCATGCGCAGGGTAATGATACGCAAGGTGCCAGGGTGAAGTTTTTCCGGGCGATAACGCATGTCATCGTGATCCGCCATGTAGGCCATTTCACCGTGATAGCCGTTTGCCAGCCATTCATTTAAGCGCTCACCGTGTTGCGTCAGATCCACATCGGTAATGCCCACTTGGGCAAAGCCCAGTTCTTTCCCCCAGGTCTTAATGTCGTGCGCCAGCGCTTGGCTTTGTTGTGGGGTGATCATGGGTGATGGAAAACCTTATGGGTGAATGCGTATTTTACGTCACTTGAGGCGCTATCTCTATGTGGTGTTTGCTTTAAAAGCTGAGCTTGCGTGACACACTGAAACTGAAATCGTAAGTGGAAAAGTTATAGCCGTTTTCTATGTCCTTTGTGTAGACACTGCTGGAGATCTCAGCAATCCATTTCTCGTATTCATAGGCAAGATATAAGCGGACGCCGTGGCTTAAACCACTGGAATCATAGGCTTTGAAATCACAGGCTTGAATGAGAGCGTCTTTACTAGCGCTACCTGAGATCACCTGTTTGCCGGCATCATAGCAAGCGGTATTGCTTTTATCGCCTGTGATATATGCGCTACCTTTGAGCTCGGAATAACTTATGTTGAGTCCAATGCCCGCTGTAAAGTCGTTTTCTGGCGTGTCGTCTTCTCGGCTGAAGGTGTAGAAAAGCGTTGGAGAGAATGCATAAACCGTCATCTTGCTGTACGTCAGTAAATCCAATGTTTTGCTTTGACTGCCACGCGTTACGGTTTGTTTAAATGCGGTGTCTGTAAAATAAGTGCCGCCTAGTTGATAGCCAAAATTAGACTGCCCAAAGTAGCTGTCACCTAAACTGACGGATAGTAAAGGAGAGGGCATAAGCTCGCCTTCCATCTCGAATTCGGTCTCTTGTGTGCGAGTATTCTCAAATTTCATGGAGCGCTTAGAAAGGTTAAGTCCTATCTTGAGATAGGCTTTTTGCAACAGACCTAAAGCGGTTTTGCCGCATTTCGATTCTGCAATTTGCTCAAGCAGGTCTTTGCAATCTTTGATTTCTTCACGGTATTCATCTGGCAGTGACAGTGCCCAGATGGTTTGGGAGGTCAGGAGCATTAACGAAATGAGAAGCGCTTTCATGGCAGACTGAATCTTTGATGTTTATATAGAGCCGAATTGGATAGTAAATCTCTGGTAGGGTCAATTGCTCTAGGGGGCAAGGTATTTGAATCGTGGAGAACTTGTTCGATGCGGGTATAATCGTTTGAGATTTTATTATGTGGTAGGCACGGATGACGACACACAAAGCGCAGTACTCGAAAGCAGATATGGGTATTCCTCTGTATACAGCAAAGCAGTGCCAGCAGTTGGATCGTCATTGCATTGATGACTTAGGGATCAATGGCTTTGATCTCATGCAACAGGCGGCCCAATCGGCGTTTGCGGTGCTGTTGAGTCAGTGGCCCAATGTGAGCGAACTCATCATTGTTTGCGGTAAAGGCAACAATGGTGGTGATGGTTTTGAAATGGCCGCTTTGGCTGTCGAACACGGCATCCCTGTGCAATTGGTCTTCGAAGGGGATGTGGCCAGTTTAACTGGGGAAGCCAAACAAGCGGCTCAGCATGCGCTGGAACTGGGCTTGTCGGTGAGCAAAGCGCGCGAAGTGGATTGGGAGCGATCTAATTGTGTCATCGTAGATGCCCTGTTAGGCACAGGCACAAAAGGGGCGCCAACGGGTATCTATTCTGAATTAATCGAGCGCATGAATGCCAGTGGTCATGAGATATTGGCGGTGGATGTGCCATCGGGTTTGAATGCCACGACAGGGCAATGCTTAGGCGTAGCGGTCAAGGCCACTTTGACCGTTACCATGCTGCTTAACAAACAAGGCTTGTTTACTGGGGATGCCCGCGATTATGTAGGCGAGGTGCGATTGGCTCCTTTGTCGGTACCTAAATCTGCCAAAAGTCGCTTTATAGCCACCAGTGATTTGGTGAACTGGCAG
>JBFEWA010000450.1:0-2186 GCA_041546605.1 Bermanella sp. | reverse complement strand
TTGTCGGATGGCGCTTCGCTTATGCCGTCCTACATACCAAACCATCACTTCAAATTAATTTCCACATCCATGCGCTTGTGCAAAATACGGACGATTTCAATTTGAGAATCGCCCACTATTCGATAAAAAATCACATGACTAGTATGTGGGAACTTACGGTAGCCGAGTTTAATAAAGTCGCAATTGGCACCTGCATCAGGAGCATCAGCCAGTAAATGAAAAGCATCATCAAATTGCTTTAGGTAAAGGGCGCGCTGGCTTTTTCCCCATTTACGCTGAGTGTAAATGGCGATGGATTTTAAATCCGCTTTGGCTTTATTGGTTAAAGTGAATGCGCCCATTAACCCAGTTCGTCATCCAGCTCATTCATAAGTGCTTCGTAACTGTACTCAGCCGTACCGCTGTTTTCACCGTCATCTAGCAGCTTGCGTAAAGTCGCTACTTTCTGCTCATTTTCCTCTAACAACCTCAAAGCGGCTCTCACCACCTCACTGGTAGACGCGTATCGGCCTTCTGTAATCTGCTGAGCAATGAAGCCCTCAAAGTGCTCCCCAAGGGTAATACTTGTGTTTTTGGCCATGGTTCTGTCCTGCTAATACCAATATATACCAAATATTGGTATATGAATCATAGCAAGTCAATGCCGAACTAAGAGTTTATTACCGTTTAAGAACAAATATGGCCCATGTTTTCATCTAAAGAAAACAATGTCTTTGCCGCTAACCACGTTGATAACCAGAGGATTGTTTATGGATATTTCGGGACTTCCTATAGCATCAACCTTACTAGGGCCAAACCTGTCATCGAAAGATCAGAAGGTTAGCCTTAGCTTGGAGTCACCCAAAAGCAACGAACCAGAGCCAATAAACCCTAAACCTGAAGCAACAACCTTGACGCTTACATCTTATAAGCGAGCACCAACAGTCAAAGCTGATCTTGATGGCTGGGCAAATAGAACAAACTCAAGTGAAATTCAAGAAGGAGTTAGTGGTGGTCAAGCTAGGTCAATAGTATGGGGCAGTTTCGCAAGAGCAAAAGAAGATTTTCACGAAAACCCTTTGATTCAACGGACATTAGATAAGCATGATTTAAGCAATAAAGACTGGGATTTTACCGTGAATAAATCAGGTGATATTCAGGTACTAGAAGGTGATGACAAGTTAAGTAAAGATGCTGTTGATAGTCTAGAGTATGCTTTAAATCATTCTAGGTTCGGGTATGAATTTAAAAAGATGGCTGAAAACTTGATTCATGTGAGTCATGCCAAACATGAAGATATTAATTACAGCTATGATAACTATAATTTAACGACTGAAAATTTTTCAGAGATAATAAAAGGTCGAGAATTAATGAACACGAGGCGCAGTGATCATAATGACTGGGCATTTAATATATCCAAGCAGCTTGACTACGCGGCTGAGCACTAAGGGCTTGAAGAGAAGGAACGCTACCTTATTACGAGAAGGATAAACATAGAGGCGTAAACACCTCTATGTTTTCACAGCCCGTAGGTTGGAAAAGTGAGATACGAACACCTTCCAACATTTCAATCGTCGGATGGCGCTGCGCTTATCCGACCTACTTTAGAGTTGGCTTCTAGAAAACAAAGCCCGTAGCGAGCGCCAGTCAGACAAGGCACCCGAAGGGCTGCGAAGCTCAAAAAGATTTTTAAGTGAGGCGCATAGCTCGCCTATGTAACGAACCCAACCAACGATTGAGATTAGTCCAATCCCGTCATGAGCGATGACTAGGGGAGGCGAAAAGATTGCGAAGCACTTGAGTGTATGTGGTTATACATGATGGTGCTGAGCAATCTTTTCAACAATGCCTAGTCGAGCGCAATAGGGATTTATTCTACTGTTACGGACTTGGCAAGATTCCTCGGCTGATCCACATCGGTTCCTCGAAGTACCGCCACATGATAACTCAACAACTGCAACGGAATGATGTACAAGATCGGTTCCATCAAGTCGCTACAGCTTGGCATGCTTAGCACCTTCATGTTGTCTGTACTGGTGACTTTGGCTTTTTCGTCTGCGAATACATACAGCTCACCGCCACGGGCGCGCACTTCTTCTAGGTTCGACTTAAGCTTATCCAACAATTCGTTTTGCGGTGCCACGGTGACGATTGGAGTGTCTTTATCCACCAGTGCCAATGGGCCGTGTTTTAATTCACCGGCTGGG
>JBFEWA010000413.1:0-2657 GCA_041546605.1 Bermanella sp. | reverse complement strand
TCACTTCGTCATCAAAGCGAATGCTGTTGTAGCCGGCCACGCAGGTTCCCGGTTCGCTAAACAGTTGATTGATGCGAGCAATAAAGTCGGTTTCTGCCATGCCTTTTTGCTGGCAGGTTTGTGGGCTGATGCCGGTAATTAAGCAGGCAATGGGATGGGGTAGGTAATCATCCGCTTGGCGACAGTAGAAGTTTTCTGGCTCGCCTATGATGTTTAAATCCAAATCGGTACGAATACCGGCGAACTGTGAAGGTCGATCCCACACAGGGTTGGCGCCAAAGGTTTCAAAATCGTACCAAAAAATGGATTCACTCATAAAAAATGCCGACGTCTATTCACTGAATAATAAATCGTCGGCATTCTAACATGTATGCAGGCTTGGAAGCCAAAAGGCTTAAGGTTGTTCGTCTTGATTTTGGCTCACCTGACCGATCCCTTGCTTGCCATCATAAAACTTAATATTGGTTTCTTGTGGATGCTGGCGCGCTTGCTGTAACTCAGACATAAAGAAGTTGTCCGCATCACGAGAGGATTGCACAGGCACTTCTTCCATGGGGAGATGGCCCACCCCTTCGTATACTAGGTATTCACTGTACGCCAAATCGCGGTGGAACATGCGCATGACATCCAGTGGTATCCATTCATCTTGCTCACCCCACATGAGTAAAGTGGGCACTAACACATCTTTCACTTTTTCGCCGAGGCCATCATTGCTGCTCATTTCCCGTAATTGGCGGAAGTGGGTGATGTAGGACTGGCGATTACCACGGCGCTGGCTCATGTCGAAGTAACGCTCTTTCACTTCATCTGTGAGTACGTCTTCATGGGCATAGGCACTTTCTGCCGTCCAGTTGAGCATAAATCTTGGCATCACATGAGGAGTAATCCAGTGAATGCCAGGGAAAGACGCCAATCCTAACCAAAATGGCATATCCTGCGGATAACCACTGGCGCTGACCAACACCATCTTATATAGCTTTTCAGGGTGAGCCGCGGCGTAATTCCATGCGTAATAGCCACCTAAGGAGTTACCGGCTAAGAAAAAGCGGTTCAAACCCAGCTTGCGCACGAATCCATCAAGCATACCCACCATATATTCAGCGGTTTCTTGATTAGGAGCCGTGTCTGGGCCGGTTAAACCAAAGCCAGGAAGATCCATACGAATCACTCGATACTTACCCTTCAGCTGCTTAACCCAAGCGTCCCAGGTATGCAGTGATGATCCCACACCGTGTAACAGCACCAACGGTGGGCCACTGCCCTCATCACGGTAATGAATGGTCAGACCGTTCACATCCACATAACGACTGGCGGAGTTCGTGTATTTCTTTTCAAGAACACTGTAAGGCAAGGTCGTGGTGCCCATGGCGGTACAGCCATAAAGCCCATAGCAAATAAGGATTAAACTGAGAATTCGTAGCATGGCTCGATATATCATTTTATTGTTGTTTTTATATGGGCAGTGATTGTCTTATAAGCAATCTCAAATTACCAGCGCATTGGGCAAACTGGCACATGAGTTCAAAGCTTGCCACATTTCATTCTGTCAGTAGAATGAAGCCCCTTTATTGTATTAGCCAGTGACTTTGGCTCAGGTTTAGGCGGACACCATGGCAACGTTTTTAAAAAGTTTCTTTGCACCTAAGTGGCAACATCAAGATGCCAACGTGCGCTTGCAGGCGATTGAGCAATTAAATGACCAATCCATATTGGCGCAAATCGCCTTAAACGATGATGCCGAATCCGTACGTTTAAAAGCCATACAAGCACTACAGCAAACCGAACCCCTGACTCAATTATTTGCCAATAAATCCAATAGCATTAAGCAAGCGGCTATTGCTCAATATTTAGCCTTAACCTTGAAAAGTGACGATAGCGCCGGTCAATGCCAAGCCATTCAAAGCATTGATGATCCACAACAATTAATCACCATTGCCACCTATGCGCAACATCCTGAAGTTAGCCAACTGGCCATTGAAAAAATCAACAGCGAAGACGCCCTTTTTGATTTTATTTTTCAATCATCCAGTGCCAAAAGCCGCTTATTAGCCGCCCAATACATTACCGAAAAAGACAAACTAAAAGAAATTGAAACTCACTTCTTAAACAAGGATAAAAACCTTGTTCGCCATGCCAAAACGCAACTGGCCTTAATCGCAAAAACAGAAGCGGATGCGCAACAAGCTCAAGCAGAGATCGAGCATTTACTGCAATCGGCACTGCAATTAACCCAGCAAGCATTTAGTCCAACTTACGCAGGTCAAATTGCACGTTTAAAGCAATCTTGGGATAACTGCCAAACTCAGCCAGAACAAGATGCCGCATTTAAACAGGCCGTCACAAGTTGTGAAAATATTTTAGCGGCACACCAAAAAGAACAAGAGCTAGTTGAACAAGAAGCCGCACAGAAAAAACAGGCCCAAACACTACAGCTTCAAGCCATTGATGCCCTTAAAGCACTGCATGCCCAATGCAAAACGGCCTGCCCAAATGCCAGCGTGTTAAACCAAGAACAAAATGACATCCAAGGTTTATGGCTAGATGCGTTCAAACTAGACACCCTGATGGATCGCCATATCAAAGCAGAATATGAAGGTCTATTAAAGCCACTGGTGAATTTAAGCAGCAGCCTAAACTACTTAGAAAGCACCGACGTG
>JBFEWA010000122.1:0-8134 GCA_041546605.1 Bermanella sp. | reverse complement strand
TAAACCGCAAGCCTATGTGCCCTTGGATATCAGCAAAGATTTTTTATTTGAAAGCGCCATTGAATTACGCCAACAATTTCCGTGGTTAGAGATTCACGCCACTTGTTTGGATTATCGTCAGCCTGCCACCTTGCCTCGACGCTTTGCTCCCAACGCTAAAAAAGTGGCGTTCTTTCCTGGATCAAGCTTGGGAAACTTTTCACCGGATGAAGCCCATTCATTTTAAAATGGCGTGCGCGCCACCGTAGGGGATAACGGCGCACTGTTGATTGGTGTGGATTTGGTCAAACCTCAAGACGTACTCAACGCGGCCTATAACGACAGCCAAGGAGTGACAGCGGCGTTTAACCTAAATTGTCTGCAACACCTAAACACCTTGGGGCAAGGCAATTTTAATTTAGAGCACTTCGAGCATCATGCGTTTTTTAATGCTGAGCAAAGTCGCATCGAAATGCACTTGATCAGTAAATACGATCAAGTGGTGTCTTTGTTTAATGAGCGTTTGCGCTTCAAACAAGGGGAAGCCGTCATCACCGAATACAGTTATAAGTTCGATTTAGAAGGCTTCAAGGCATTTGTGCAGCGTTCAGGATTTCAGTGCGAGCAATATTGGACGGATGACAATCAATACTTCGCCTTGTTTTGGTTAAAAGCGGTATAGACCAAGCTCGTACACAATCGTAATAACTAAAAAAGGCCGATTTAACGCAAATTAAATCGGCCTTTTTACGTTTATAAGTGATGCTTGTAATCAACCAAGATTCAGCAACAAAGACTTCATATCATCTGGATTCTTACTTGTGGTCAGAGCCGCCCCTTGTTGTTGGGTTTGTGCCACTAAGCGCGATACCCAAAAGCGCAAGACCGCCAAACGCAAAAATTCCGGTAAATAAAGGCGCTCTTGCTCGGTTAATGGGCGCACACTCTCATAACCCTGAACAATGGCATCGGCAATGGTTTGATCGATGCGATGCTGCTGAGTTTTGCCCCATGCCATGATGCAAATGGCCACATCGTATATGCAGTAATCCAAGCCACCGGCATAAAAATCAATGACGCCACTTAATTCGCCGGAATCCAAAAACAAACAGTTATCAATGAACAAATCCCCGTGAATAAAGCTTTGCGGCAGTTGCGGATCTTGATGCCAAGTTTGCCACAAGCTTTTTAACGTACTGAGCTGCGCTTGCAGTAATTCGCGGTCGCTATCCGTAATGACCAATTCATCGTTGTGGGCTTGTTTTTGCAGCCAGTAGTAACCCCTTGGATTGGCGTGGCTGTGAGAATATTGCTGAGCACTTAAATGAATTTTGGCTAATTCCTTACCTATGATTTGTGCATGGGAAGGCTTAACAGCGTTTAAGTGATGTCCTTCTAAACATTCAAAAATCACACCCCACTTGTTTTCGATAGAAAACAAGTAATCTCCATTAATATTGGCCTTGGGTGCAGGCAATAAACAACCTTGAGATTTTAAGTGGGCAAGAAACGGAATGAAAAACTCCAACTCTTGTTTGTGCAGTTGCTCAAAGATGGTGAGAAAATACACCTTCTCGCCTTCGGCTGTGTGCACGGATATTTTGTAGTTGGTATTTTCGATGCCAGCCGCAATGCCTTCAAAGCCATCCAGTCGCCCAAGATGGTAATGGCTTAAGATGGAATCAAACTGCTTGTGGTCCAGCTCAGTGTAAACAGACATGTGGTCACTTCGTTTAAAAATTAAATGGCATTACCAACGGAAAATTACCCACTTAGGCACAACTAAGTTGGATTGTGTTTGACGCTTAAATTCTTCGCTATCGCCGCCAACAGGCACTAAGTAATACACAGGGCCTACTTTTGGCACCACTTTGATTTCCCGTACTTCGCCATTGATGGAGTACTCATAAAAGGTCTTGTCTTCGCTGTGGCGAATCACAATTGACGGCTCCACCGGATCGGCGGCCCAAGTGACAGCGCTGCCCAATAAGGCCGCCATTAATAGCCAAGCGTTCAGTGTTTTCATGTTAAACTCGTTCGCAAATGAATATATGGCCATTGTACGGCCACCGCCTTATAAAAGAATAGACCCATGACAGCATCTGATACACAAAAGGTCATATTGGTTGACGGCTCATCCTACTTGTTCCGCGCCTTCCATGCCATTCGTGAAATGAATACTTCCAGCGGATTTCCCACCAATGCCATTCGCGGTGTGATCAGTATGATCCGCAAACTGCAAAAAGATTATGCGGACTCAAAAATCGTGGTGGTGTTTGATGCCAAAGGCAAAACCTTCCGTAACGATTTATATGCAGAATACAAAGCCAACCGTCCACCTATGCCGGACGACCTGAGAGTACAAATTCAGCCTATTCACGACATCATCAAAGCCATGGGCTTACCTTTGCTGGTGATCGAAGGCGTAGAGGCCGACGATGTCATCGGCACCCTTGCCCGCGAAGCCTCCGAGAAAGGCATAGAAACCATTATCTCCACCGGCGATAAGGACATGGCCCAGTTGGTCACCGAACACGTGACCTTGATGAACACCATGACAGACACCTTCATGGATGTACCAGCGGTATCAGAGAAATTTGGCGTACGTCCGGATCAAATCATCGACTATCTCGCGTTAATGGGCGACAAGGTGGATAACATCCCTGGGGTTGAGAAGTGCGGCCCGAAAACCGCGGTGAAATGGCTCGATGCTTATGGCAGCTTAAAAGGGGTGATGGAAAACGCCGATGAAGTCAAAGGCAAGGTGGGTGAAAACCTACGCGCGGCCTTAGATCAACTCCCTCTTTCTTATGAGCTGGCCACCATCAAATGTGACGTGGAATTGGATCTGAGTTTAGAAGACATTCAGGTACAACCTGCCGATAAAGGTCAGTTGCTGAACTTCTTCACCGAGTACGAATTTAAAACCTGGTCCAAGGAGTTATCCACAGATGCTCCTGAGCCAGTAAAGGCCGAAAAAGCGGCTGTGGATAGAAGTTTATACACCATTTTATCCACAGAAGACGAACTGACTCAGTACATCGAAACCTTAAAAGCCCAACCGTATTTTGCGTTTGATACCGAGACCACCAGTCTCAATTACATGCAGGCACAGATCGTGGGCTTAAGTTTTGCCACGGATGTAAACCAAGCGGTTTACCTGCCCTTGGCCCACGATTATTTAGACGCGCCACAGCAGTTGGATCGCAACTGGGCATTAGCGCAACTGAAGCCTATTTTAGAGGACCCTAAGGTTTTAAAAGTGGGTCAAAACCTAAAATACGACGCCCATGTGTTGGCCAACCATGGCATCCAACTAAAAGGCATTGCCCACGACACCATGTTGGAAAGCTATGTGCTTAACAGCACGTCCAGCAAACACAACATGGATGATCTGGCGAAAGAACATTTGGATCACGAGTGTATTTCGTTTGAATCCCTAGCGGGCAAAGGGGCCAAGCAGCTCACCTTTAATCAGCTCCCAGTGGAGCTGGCCGCGGAATACGCCGCCGAAGATGCGGACATCACTTTACGTCTGCATCAAGTCTTAAATCAAAAGCTCTCTGTGAGTGAGTCATTACTATCTTTGTATAATGATATTGAGCTTCCTCTTGTGCAAGTGCTTACTTACATGGAGCAGCAAGGGGCGTATGTGAATGCCACCAAGCTGCACCAGCAAAGCGAAGAGATCAAAACCCGCTTGGCCGAGCTAGAAAAACAGGCCTTCGACTTGGCCGGTGAAGAGTTCAATTTGAACTCCCCCAAACAGCTGCAAACCATCTTCTTTGAAAAGCTAGAGCTGCCCATTATCAAGAAAACCCCTAAGGGTCAGCCTTCTACAGCCGAAGAAGTCTTAGTCGAACTCAGCCACAGCTATGAGCTGCCAAAAGTGATTTTGGAGCATCGCGGCTTGGCCAAATTAAAGAACACCTACACCGACAAATTGCCGTTGATGATTCAACCGCAAACCGGTCGCGTGCATACCTCATATCAGCAAGCGGTGACGGCCACAGGGCGTTTATCGTCCACCGATCCTAACCTGCAAAACATCCCAATTCGTAACGAACAAGGGCGTAAAATTCGCCAAGCATTCGAAGCCCCAGCGGGATCTGTGATGGTGGCGGCGGATTATAGCCAAATCGAATTGCGCATCATGGCTCACCTTTCTGGGGACAAAGGATTGCTGGATGCCTTCGCACAGGGCAAAGATATCCACAGGGCCACCGCGGCGGAAATCATGGGTGTGGATGAAGCGGATGTGAGCAGTGAACAGCGTCGCCACGCCAAGGCGGTGAACTTCGGTTTGATCTACGGCATGAGCGCTTTTGGTCTGGCTCGCCAAATCGGCGTGGGCCGTAAAGAAGCCCAGGAATACATCGATATTTATTTCGAACGCTACCCAGGTGTGCGCGACTATATGGAACGCACCCGCGACATCGCCGCCAAGCAAGGTTATGTAGAAACCCTGTTCGGTCGTCGCCTGCACCTGCCGGAAATCAACTCTAGCAACGGCATGCGCCGCCAAGCAGCCGAGCGCACCGCCATCAACGCCCCCATGCAAGGCACCGCCGCCGACATTATCAAGCGCGCCATGGTGAAAATGTTTGATTGGGTGTCCCAAGAAACCGATATCAAGATGATCATGCAGGTACACGATGAACTCATCTTTGAAGTGCCAGAAGATCAGTTAGATGAGTGCAAGGCGAAGATTAAAACCATTATGGAATCGGCGGCAGAGTTGGATGTGCCATTAGTAGTCGATGTGGGTAGTGGTTCCAACTGGGACGAAGCCCACTAATAGATAGGAAGCTACTGCGCTTAACTATGCTTTGTTAAAATTCGCTTCAAACTGCTCATTTATAAAACATAAACTGCGCGTTTTCAGCGAATTTTGCCTCGCCTAGTTTGCGCTCGTGACGCTTCTAGCAACGCCATTGATTGATTTTTTCATACTCGTTACATAGGCAAGCTATGCGCCTCATCTGAAAAAATTCATGCCTTGCCTACCCATCGCCTAATTCGCTTCTGGGAATTTCTGGTTTAAGGTTTTTGCATGTAGGTCGGAAAAGCGCAGCGCCTTCCGACGAAGCGAGAGTGGATAACCTGACGAATATGTTGGGTGGCGATCGTGCCTCACTTACCCAACCTACGGGCTGGGTGACCTCGTACTATTTATACTTTTGATTATTTAGTGGATTCCGGTCTGCTCGTTCCTCGCAACCGGAATGACGACTAGCAGTGCGACGATTTCTTAGCCGCGTCTTGCATCTCCCCTCTAGCGCAGCGAGCATCTCCCGACACCCGACACCCGACACCCGACACCCGACCCCCGACTTTTTCTGGGCAAAAAAAAGCCTGATCGCCATTGGGGGAGAACGATCAGGCTGGAAGTACCTTCGGATTCTGGGGGAGATACCGAAGGTGGTAAAGCTTTCGCAATACACATCGGAGAACTGAAACTAAGACACAACAAAACTTAGTAAGTTCATTATTCAGAGTAGATTAGCTGCATCAGTTTGCCAGCTTGGTTACAAAAAACTTATCCACAGAGGCCCTCGTGGTATCTGTTGAGGGGTTAGCAGGCACTCCGGCGGCCAATTTAATTGGCGAATATGGGTGAAACTTAAGAAAAAAGGCCGAATTTACCGGGAAACTTGTACATGGGTACCAGTGCCCAATATTGACAAATCCCCCGTCAAACCTCAGGCTTCGCCCCCTAGCCAAATAAAATAATAACTATTCGAGCTCGCCATGTTTCGCCATCGTTTATCTGCGTTAATCGTATTTTTCATGGGTTCACCTGCCCTTGCTCAGCCACTAAATTATCCGGGTGATATGTTGCCTGCGGGTCAACAAGAGGTCAGTACCCACCTGTCCATGACGGATCGCTATGCCGGGGGCAATTACATTGATGATGCTTCCTTGGCGGCCATTGATAATCTGGATCGTGGCATTGTTCCTGCGCGCCATAAGGGTTATGGCTTCCAAACCGACGTTAAATATCTCATGGGCATTAGTTCGGATTTGAATGTGGGCTTTCAATATGGCTATGAGTACACCAAATCCAATGGCGGGATTGATAGTGATGCGGGCAATGAAATCGAAGGTGAATGGGTGAACGAAGGCGGTACCGATATTCGCTTGCTTGCCAATGTGCGCATGACGGAATTGGCCATTTGGGAAAATGAATTACAACTGCCTATTTGCAGTGCCGACTCCAGCGTGTGTAAAAACCGCGTGGCATCCGCGGATAACAGCGTACAAAGCGGTCAGTCAGGCGGTGCGGCTCAAGGTTTATTGGCCTATAAAGCGGGTTTGGCGGCCAATTGGTTAACAGAAATGGATACCCGCTGGTTGGGGCGTGCTTATGGATCGGCGGCGTTATCCGAAGAAGTGGATGGTAAGAAAGTGTCTTCGCCGATTACCTTTGGCGCAAGCTTAGGTACGGTAATGCCATTGGCTATGCACCATCAATTGGTGGGCACATTAGCCATGGATTATATGTTTGATTATTCCGCTTACTCTGCGCAGATTCAGCAAAAAGTGGATTATGGTAAGCAATCCCGTGTGAGCTTTAAGCTTGAGTACTTGTGGGATGTCATGAACCAGCTGCAGTTGCGCCCGTACATGGGTGTGTCCATTACGCAGTTGCCGTCTGAAACCTTTGTGATTGATGGTCAGCGTCGTCGTTTAGAATACACAGGGGGCACCCAGGTGACCCTAGGTGCACAATTGAGCGCGAGCTTTTAATCCGCGCTTGCGGCGTCCGACTCTGGGGTTTGAGGGTCGGTTAAAAACTGGCTGATTTGATTGCGCAAAATATCCGTGCCTTCTTTTTTCAACGAAGAGAATATCTGCACGCTGAGCAAGTCACCCATGTGAGATAGGGCTTTTTTCACTTGTAACTTGGTGCTTTGAGCTGGGCCTTTTTTCAGTTTGTCGGCCTTGGTTAGCAGGATATGAATGGGCATTTGCGCTTCATTAGCCCAGTCACACATCATCAGGTCGAATTCTGTCAGTGGATGGCGAATATCCATGACCAGCACCAGTGCCATCAGGCTTTCACGGGCTTCTAAGTACTCCGACATGTTTTTTTGCCACTCTCGCTTCATGCGGTCGGGTACCTTGGCGAAGCCGTAGCCGGGTAAATCCACGATGCGAATGCCAGGCTCGATTTCAAAAAAGTTAATGAGCTGGGTACGCCCCGGGGTTTTACTGGTGCGTGCCAATTTATTTTGTTGAGCTAAAGTATTAAGAGCGCTGGATTTACCAGCATTTGAGCGGCCAGCGAACGCCACTTCGACCCCACTATCTTCCGGACATTGCTTTAAACTGGGGGCACTGGTGAGGAAATGTGCCTTTTGAAAATTGATTTGAACTGGGTTCATGGGGCCTTTACTGCTATGGGTCAAGTTGTAAGTGGGTTAACTTTGGTTATAATGCCACAAATTTTATGTGGACCTGTAAGCCAAAATTCATATTGGCACGGAGAGAGAGCCATGAAAAAAGTACTAGGACTAGCCGCTGCCCTTATTATGACAGGGTCTGCACAAGCATTTGATGTTGAGGCTAAGTATAACCAAGCTTGCGCGGCTTGCCACGCAGTGGGTGTGGCCGGTGCACCAAAAGCGTTTGATGCCGCTGCTTGGCAGCCTAAATTGGCCACAGGCATGAATACGCTGGTCACAAGCGTAACCCAGGGTAAGGGGGCTATGCCGCCTAAGGGTTTATGTATGGATTGCTCAGCTGAACAATTTGAAGCTTTGATCAAATACATGAGCAAAGCGAAATAAACTAATTTCATTCGTATTTTAAGGTAGTGATTCATGAAAAACTTGGCAATTAGCTTGATGTTGTCTTTGGGTTTGGTAGCAGGCGCTCAAGCTGGCGATGCCCAAGCAGGTAAAAAAATCGCGGGTGCGTGTGCGGCTTGTCACGGTCAGGACGGTAACAGTGCTGCGGCTTCTTTCCCGAAAATTGCGGGTCTTGGTGAAGCGTACACACTTAAGCAATTAAAAGACTTTAAAAGCGGTGCGCGTGACAACGCCATCATGAAAGGTCAGGTAGCGGGCCTAAATGATCAACAAATGGCCGATTTAGCAGCGTATTTCGCCGGTAAGAAGCGTACTGTTGGTTATGCCGATAAAGACAAAGT
>JBFEWA010000499.1:0-1596 GCA_041546605.1 Bermanella sp. | reverse complement strand
TGCTCGTGCCCAGGGGTATCCGCAATGATGAACTTACGCTTATCGGTAGAGAAATAACGATACGCCACATCAATGGTGATACCTTGTTCACGCTCGGCTGCTAAGCCGTCAACCAATAGGGCAAGGTCAACCTTGTTGCCTGTGGTGCCGTGTTTCACACTGTCGTTTTCGATTGCAGCTAATTGATCTTCAAAAATCATTTTTGAATAGTAAATCAAGCGACCAATTAGCGTACTCTTACCGTCATCCACGTTACCGCAGGTAAGGAAACGCAATAATTCTTTGTTTTCGTGTTGCTTAAGATAAGCAAGGATATCTTCTGCAATTAAATCTGACTGATGCGACATTAGAAATAACCCTCTTGCTTTTTCTTTTCCATGGAGCCAGATGAATCATGGTCAATAGCACGACCTTGGCGCTCACTGGTAGTGGTCAACAACATCTCTTGAATAATGTCTGGCAGGGTGGCCGCTTCGGATTCCACTGCACCGGTTAATGGGTAGCAGCCTAGCGTACGGAAGCGCACCATTTTTTTCTGTGGCACTTCACCTTCTTTTAGTGGCATACGCTCGTCATCTACCATGATTAGCATGCCATCGCGTTCAACAACAGGACGCTCAGCCGCTAGGTACAAACCTGGGATTTCGATGTTTTCTAGGTAGATGTATTGCCAGATATCCAGTTCGGTCCAGTTGGACAGTGGGAATACACGAATACTCTCACCTGGGTTTACTTTACCGTTGTAGATGTTCCAAAGTTCAGGACGTTGATTTTTCGGATCCCATCTGTGGTTTTGGTCACGGAAAGAATACACGCGCTCTTTCGCACGAGATTTCTCTTCGTCACGACGGGCACCACCAAAGGCGGCATCAAACTTATATTTGTTCAATGCTTGCTTAAGGCCTTCGGTTTTCATGATGTCGGTATGCTTACTGGAACCGTGGGTGAACGGGCCAACGCCAGCATCCACACCGTCTTGGTTAATGTGCACCAATAATTCCATGCCAGAGGTTTCTGCCATGTAGTCACGAAATTGAATCATCTCTTTGAATTTCCACGTGGTGTCCACGTGTAATAACGGAAACGGAGGCACACCTGGGGCAAAAGCTTTACGTGCAAGGTGAAGCATCACTGCACTGTCTTTACCCACGGAGTAAAGCATCACAGGATTATCAAATTCTGCTGCCACCTCACGGATGATGTGAATACTTTCAGCTTCAAGCTGTTTTAAATGCGTTAAATTATAGTCCGACATGCCTAGGGCTCTCTGTGATCGAAAAATCTACAGGTATAAATGAGGGTGCTACTATACCAGCGTAATCGAGGCATAAGAAGATGGTGTATTATATCAAAGAGCAATAAGGATATAGCCATTTAGAGCGCCAACTAGAAGGCTGGCGCTTTGGGCTATTGGTCGCTCAGGGCGGGCTTTTCCGCGTAATCCTTGGGGGCTTCCACTTTGAATTGATCGCTTTCTTGTTTGATCACATCTTTTAAGTCGGCCAGGGGTTTTTCGGTAAATTGAGCCGCCCCTTTAGCAATGTGCTCATACAAGTCTTGATAGCTTTTGGTGAGGTTCTCAGTGAGATCCGCAGT
>JBFEWA010000134.1:0-7724 GCA_041546605.1 Bermanella sp. | reverse complement strand
ATCCCTTGCAACCAATTACCCACCAGCTCTTTGCGCATATTGATTTTAAATACCGCTTCATCGGCATCAAACTTGTGTACTTGTAATCCTATGTGCTGATTAAACGGAATTTGATTCATGAAATTAAGGGCGAGATTCAGTTCAGTTTCGGTAAATTCAGTTTTCATACTCTAACCCTTATCTAAAAAATATAATTGGCCACTAACCGCGTCGCCATGCGTGAAGCTTTTCAACTATTTTTAATAAACCTTGAGGTGCATGGTTACGCTTCCAAACACCTGCCACATACTTATTGGTTTCCATCATGGTAGGGTACGCATGAATGGTACCCAAGATTTTATTCAAGCCCAAACCATGACGCATGGCCAATACAAACTCCGCCATGAGTTCCCCTGCCATGGCACCCACTATGGTGACACCTAAAATTTTATCCTTGCCAGGCACGGTCAATACTTTAATAAAGCCGCGAGCTTGCCCGTCCACTATGGCGCGATCCAATTCTTTGATCTCATACTTGCTCACTTCAAACTCAATGCCTTTTGCTTTGGCATCGGTTTCATTTAAGCCAACACGACCCACCTGAGGGTCTGTGTACGTAGCCCATGGAATAACAGAATAATCCGCTTTGAATCTTTTTAAATGACCAAATAGTGCATTTACACTGGCATACCATGCCTCATGGGAAGAAACATGGGTAAATTGATAGCCGCCGATCACATCGCCCACGGCATATACACCGGGCATACTGGTTTCTAGGTATTCATCCACCAAGATGTTGCCACGCTCATCTAGCTGAATATTTAAATTCTCCAGGCCATAACCTGTCACATTGGCTTCGCGCCCTACCGCCATGATCATGGCATCAAAATTCAGGGTTTGCTCTCCATGGGGTGTTTCAATCACCGCTTGTTTCACGCCATTATTTAATTCAAAGCGAATGGGTTTACAGCCCGACAATAACTGAATGCCGTCCGCTTTAAATTGCGCCGTCACTTCGGCCACCACATCAGCATCTTCGCGCCCTAAGATTTGTGGAGCAGGGTCCACCATGGTCACGTCACTGCCCAAGCGTTGAAAACTCTGAGCTAACTCACAACCTATTGGCCCGGCCCCAATCACTAATAATTGTTTGGGTAATTCGGTAATTTCCCACAGGTTATTTGAGGTGTAATAACCGACTTCGTCCAAACCCGGTATCGGCAACACTTTCGGGCGACCACCGGCGGCAATAACAATGTTGCGAGCAGTGCGGGTTTGCTTGCCTTGAGCCGTTTCGATTTCCACCGTCCACGGATTCACTATGGTGGCGCTACCCGTAATGCAATGAACACCCAAGCCTTCATAACGCTCGATACTGTCATGGGGAGCCACCTGTTCGATACCAGAGTGCACAGACTGCATCACCTGACGAAAATCCACCTGCACCTCTTGCACATTCACGCCCACGCTTTTTGCATGGCGGGCTTCATGGGCCAAACTGGCCGCGTGAATTAGTGCCTTAGACGGCACACACCCTGTATTTAAACAGTCACCGCCCATTTTATGTTTTTCGATTAGCGTCACCTTGGCTTTGGTGGCCGCTGCAATGTAACTACTCACTAAACCACCTGAGCCCGCGCCGATCACTAACAAGTTATCGTCAAATGATTTTGGTTTTTTAAACGCCTTTAACGCGCGATTCTTTTTCACTTTTTGAATCAGAGTACGCGCGAACCAAGGGAATAAAGCCAGCAACACAAAGCTGCCCAACACTGCAGGGGTCAACACACCGGACACGCTTAACTCATCCAATTGACCTAACTGCGCCCCAGCGTTTACATACACTGCGGTGCCGGCCAACATGCCCACTTGGCTTACCCAGTAAAACGTCCACGCTTTAATGGGCATCAAACCCATCACAAGATTAATCACAAAAAACGGCACCACAGGAATCAGGCGCAAGGTGAACAAATAAAACGGGCCGTCTTTCTCCATGCCGGTATTAATGGTTTTTAAGTAACCACCAAACTTGGCTTGCACCCAGTCCTTGAGTAATAAGCGCGTCATTAAAAACGCTAAGGTGGCACCTAATGTGCTGGCAAAGCTAATGAGCAATAAACCCCAGCCTAAACCAAAGATGGCGCCACCAATTAAAGTTAAAGCGGCTGCGCCTGGGATCGACAACGCCGTAACCAATACATACACCCCAAAGAAGATGGCAGCGGTTAGCACAGGTTGATCCAAAAATAACTGCTGATAAAACTCAGGAGCCAAATATTGCTGGGCATCGAATATAAATAAGGTACTGATGACGGCCACCAGCAGGGCCAGAAGGATGAGCTTTTTCATGGGCATTCCATATGGTCGATTTTCAACTTGGAGTCAGTATGACAGGCTTGGTTCATATTTGACGGCTTTTTTAGCGCTATACTTAATTCAAACGCACCTGTTGTTACGCAAACGCCCCCAAAGTGGTTTATAAGCGCGCAATCATAAGCAAAATGCTCAGGCTTGCAGTACAATAGTCTTCATTTTACGAATAGCTTGGAGTTCCCCCATGGCATTTTCTGATGGCCAACGTTTTTTCCCTGAAACCCGTATGCGTCGCATGCGTGCCGATGACTTTAGCCGTCGCCTAATGCGCGAGAATCACTTAAGCCCAAGCAGCCTGATTTACCCTATGTTTATTCTAGATGGTAAAAATCAGCGTGAAGCCATTCCGTCTATGCCGGGTATTGAGCGTTTATCCATCGACCTTGCGGTGCAAGAATGTAAATTATTAAGCTCTCTGGGTATTCCTGCGGTGGCCCTGTTTCCCGTGACGCCCCTTGAGCACAAGAGTGAATTTGCCGAAGAAGCCTTCAACCCAGATGGCATTGCCCAGCGTGCGGTCAAAGCCATCAAAGATGCCTGCCCGGAACTGGGTGTGATTACCGATGTGGCGCTAGACCCTTTTACCACCCATGGCCAAGACGGCATCATTGATGAAAACGGTTATGTGCTGAACGATCGCACCATCGACACCCTAGTACAGCAGTCCATCAGTCATGCCGAAGCCGGTGCCGATATCGTGGCCCCGAGTGACATGATGGATGGCCGCATTGGCCTCATTCGCGCCGCGCTAGAAGAAGATCAACACGTGAACACACGCATCCTAGCCTACAGTGCGAAATACGCATCCGCTTACTATGGCCCATTCCGCGATGCCGTGGGCAGTGCCGGTAACCTAGGTAAAGGCAACAAGTTCACTTATCAAATGGACCCAGCCAACTCCGACGAAGCCTTGCATGAAGTGGGCTTGGATTTATCCGAAGGGGCCGACATGGTAATGATCAAACCCGGCATGCCCTATTTAGACATTGTGCGTCGCGTGAAGGATCAATTTAAAGCCCCTACTTTTGTTTACCAAGTGAGTGGCGAATACGCCATGCACATGGCCGCCGTTCAAAACGGCTGGTTAGATGAGAAAGCCGTGATGCTAGAAAGCTTAATGTGCATCAAACGCGCTGGTGCCGATGGCATCCTCACTTACTTCGCCAAAGCCGCGGCCTTGGAACTCAATAAGTAATTACACATTTTTAAGCATTAATAAGGATAACTATGAGCACAGCGGAACCCATTAACAGCATTGATCTCAGTTCACCGGAGTTTTATTTCAACCGTGAGTTGAGTCACATGCAGTTTAATATTCGCGTGCTCGAGCAAGCCTTGGATGACACCCATCCGCTATTAAACCGCCTCATGTTCTTGTGTATTTTCTCCAGTAATTTGGATGAATTCTTCGAAGTGCGCGTGGCTGAGCTTAAAAAGCAGTTGGCGTTTAGCCGTGAAATCCCAGGTCCTGACGGCTCGCCGCCAGCGGAAGTGTTAGAACAGATTTATCACTTAGTGAGCGAAACCGTTGAGCGCCAATACAAAATTCTAAACGACACCTTATTTCCTTGTTTGGAAGATGAAAACATTCGTTTTATCCGCCGCGCGGACTGGACCACCAAACAAAAAAATTGGGTGAAGAAATATTTCAACGAAGAAATACAACCGGTTATCAGCCCAATCGGGTTAGACCCGGCCCACCCGTTTCCACGCTTGGTTAATAAATCCTTAAACTTCATCGTGGAATTAGACGGTAAAGATGCATTCGGACGTAATACCGGCTTAGCCTTAATTCCAGCCCCCCGTTCATTACCGCGTATCTCCCGTCTACCGGATGAAATCTGCGACGGCGGTGATAACTACGTATTCCTATCCAGTATGATTCACGAATTTGCCGACGAGCTTTTCCCCGGCATGAAGGTGAAAGGCTGTTATCAATTCCGTTTAACCCGTAATGCGGATTTAACCTTTGATAAAGAAGACGTGGCGGATTTAGCCAGCGCCCTAGAAGGGGAATTACACGCACGCCATTACGGCGATGCGGTGCGCTTAGAAGTGGCTGACAACTGCCCGCCTCCCCTTTGGCAGTTCTTATTGGATAAATTTAATTTAAGCGAACAAGATCTTTATCGCGTAAACGGCTTGGTTAACGTTCACCGCTTAATGGCCGTAGCTGCCGGAGCCGATCGCCCCGAATTACGCTACCCATCTTTCACCCCGAGCATTCCAAAAGGCTTACAAGGGAAAAAAGATTATTTCGAAGCCATTAAAAAGAATGATCAATTAATTTTGCACCCCTTCCAAAGCTTCACCCCTGTGGTGGACTTGGTGCGCACTGCGGCAAAAGATCCTGACGTTCTGGCCATCAAGCAAACCCTATATCGTACCGGTGCCACCTCTGAAATTGTGGATGCATTAGTAGATGCGGCCCGTAAAGGCAAAGAAGTGACTGTCGTCATCGAGTTACGCGCACGTTTCGATGAAGAAGAAAACCTACACCTAGCCAACCGCTTACAAGAAGCAGGCGCTGTGGTGGTGTATGGCGTAGTGGGCTACAAAACCCACGCTAAGATGCTGATGATCGTGCGCCGCGAGAGTAAAAAATTACGCCGCTATGTACATCTTGGCACCGGTAACTACCACGCAGGCAATGCCCGTTTATACACAGATTACAGCTTAATTACCTGCAACAAAGACATTACTGAAGACATCCATAAAGTGTTCCAGCAACTCACTGGAATGGGTAAAGCGTTAAGTATTAAAAAGATTTATCACGCGCCGTTTACGTTACATAAGAGCTTGCTTGCGTTAATCGCCAAAGAGGCGGACAACGCCAGCAATGGCAAGCCGGCGCGCATCATCGTGAAAGTGAATTCCTTAACCGAGCCAAAAATCATTCAAGCACTTTACCAAGCTAGCCAAGCCGGTGTGGAAATTGATTGTATCGTACGCGGCATGTGTCGCTTGGTACCGGGCATTCCTGGCGTCAGTGAAAACATTCGCGTGCGCAGCATCATTGGCCGTTTCTTGGAACACACCCGTGTTTATTATTTTGAAAACAATGGCTCAGCAAAGATCTTTGGTGCCAGTGCGGATTGGATGGAGCGTAACTTACTAAATCGGGTAGAGACCTGCTTCCCCATTGATAACGAAAAATGGGCTACACGCATGAAAAACGATTTGGATTTATATTTAAGCGACAACTGCCAAAGTTGGATTTTGCAACGGGATGGCAGCTACATTAAATCCGAACCTAAAGAAGGCGAAGAAAAAATCAGTGCGCAACAAGTGCTACTAGAAACCTTCGCCATCTAATTTAGTCATTCAAAAAAAGCCCGTGTCATTTTGCAATGGCACGGGCTTTTTATTTGTTAGCTCTTAACAATATTATTGGAACGTCAGCTCAAACATGGCTTCACCCAATAACGCTTTTTCACGCTCCAAATCCAACACTGTCATAGGATTGTTTTCTAAGTAGCCTTCAGGGAAGGTGAGTTTAATGGAAAATTTAAACGCTTTAATGGTGGGTTCCACCACTTCTTCCACGCCACGGCCAAAATGTAAGAGCACCGCCAAGCGCAATAAGATACATAAGCGTAAATGGGTCTTCGCCCCTTTCTTGCTCATGGATTCCACTTCTTGCATGGGCAGTTTTTTACGATGGCCTCGCAACAAGATGGCCAAGGATTCTTGGTATTGTTTGGTGAAGCCGGGCATATCGCAGTACTGCACCAAATAGCCACTGTGCTTGTGATAACCACTGTGGGCAATGGCCAAACCCACTTCATGTAATTGCGCCGCCCAACGTAACGTATCTTGGTTGCCAGGCTCGTTAATTTTCCAACGCTCAGCCACTTGCTCATACAGCTTCATGGCGGTATTCGTCACGTTCTGCGCTTGCGCCATATCCACCACAAAACGCGATTGCATGGCGGTTACGGTTTTTTCACGCACGTCTTCATGGTTAACGCGCCCGATTAAATCGTACAGCGCCCCTTCTCGTAGAGCACCATCGCTGTAAGTAATATGATCAATATCCAGTACTTCAAACAACGCAATAAGAATGGCTAAACCGGCAGGAAACACCAACAGACGTTGATCCTTGATGCCTTGTAATTCTAATTTGGAAATGTGTTTGCTTTGCATGATCATTTTCTTTAGTGCATGCAAAGCTTTTAAATTAATGCCCTGTTCCGCCAAGCCATAATTCACCAATACACGCTCTGTAGCGCGCATGGTGCCAGAGCTGCCCACCACATTTTGCCAGCCAGTGCGCTTGTAGGTGGTTTTGATGCTGTAAACTTCACGGCGAGCCGCTGCGATGGCTTGTGAGAAATTCCACTCGGATAATTCACCATCTTTAAAGAAACGATCCGAATAGGTGACACAACCTAGGCTTAAGCTTTCCATTTGCAATGGCGCAAAGCGCTCACCGATGATGAATTCAGTACTGCCACCACCTATATCGATCACCAATCGCTTACCATCGTCATCGGCCAAGGTATGGGCCACCCCCAGATACACAAGACGGGCCTCTTCAATGCCAGAGATCACTTCGATGGGAAAACCGAGCACTTTCTTCGCTTTTAAACGGAAGCTGTAACTGTTGCGAGCTGCGCGTAAGGTATTAGTACCAAGAATGGTCACCAGATGTGGGTCAAGGCCTCTTAAGTGCTGACCAAAACGCTCTAAACACGCTAGCGCCCGTTCTTGTGCGTCTTCAGCAATGCCTGTTACTGGGTCCAAGCCTGCTGCCAGCTGAACTTTTTCGCCGCGCTGATCGATGATCTGTAATTGACCATTAATCAAACGCGCCATAACCATGTGAAAGCTGTTTGAGCCAAGATCCACCGCAGCTAACACCTGCTGAGACTGAACACTGTGTTCCATAATCACTGTACTTAGTTGTGCATATCAGATGGGTATTGTGCACGCTTACGTACAAGATGCCAGTGAAACCCGAGCCCTGCTCTTGTTTCACATCATCCCCCATCCCCTGAAATTAAGCATATGCCAAAATTGGTGATTTATTAGTCATAAACCGACTATGGCGCAAAACAGTAATCACTTGATCGAAGAGGGCGAAGTGCTATGATTAGCCCCATCGAAAACAGCACATCCTGTGAATAACGAGTATCTATCCCTATGAGCGATAATATCCTTACCCTTTCAGACGATTCTTTTGACGCTGACGTATTACAATCTGACCTACCTGTACTAGTTGATTACTGGGCTGAGTGGTGTGGTCCTTGTAAGATGATTGCGCCAGTACTAGAAGAAATCGCGGAAGAGTACGCTGGTAAGCTTAAAGTGGCTAAGTTGAACATCGACCAAAACGAAGCAACGCCACCTAAGTTTGGTATCCGTGGTAT